>CAZNXP010000035.1:0-13557 GCA_964576955.1 uncultured Algimonas sp. | reverse complement strand
AAGCGTCTTCAATTTTTTCGCATAAGGCTTTGTATTTGGCCGTTTGTTCGGAGCCGTCCACAAAGCCTAAAGTCCACTTATGAATATTACGAAGATTAGCGTACCCCCCCGTCGCAAAAGCGCGAAGCAGGTTCATTGTCGAGGCAGATTGCCCGTAAGCTTTCAGCAAACGCTGCGGGTCAGGCATGCGTGTCTTTGGGTCGAAATCCATACCATTGATATTATCGCCGCGGTAAGACGGAAGCTCAACGCCGTCGCGAACTTCAACCGGAGAACTGCGAGGTTTCCCGAATTGCCCAGCGATACGGCCAACTTTGACGACAGGTTGTCCCGCACCATAAGTCAATACGACAGCCATTTGCATCATCACGCGGAACATGTCGCGAATATTATCGGGGTGGAATTCTTTGAAGCTCTCCGCACAATCCCCGCCTTGCATCAGGAAGGCCTTGCCCATGGCCACTTCACCAAGCCGCTTTTTTAAAAGGCGCGCTTCCCCCGCAAAAACAAGCGGTGGATAGCCCTTTAGGGTTGCTTCAACCTCCCGCAATTCATCCAGGTCTGGATAATCTGTGGGAATATGCTTGGCAGGCTTATTGCGCCAGCTGGATGGCGTCCATTTCGTCATTTTTAGTCCTTTTGCGCAACATATTTGCGCGAATTCTTCTTTAAGGTAGCAGCATTGAATAATTTTGCCTAGCCTCGGTTAGGTCTGAGGCAGAAAAATGTCAGCTTATGCGATTTCTCTTGCTTTTAAAGTCACAATTTCTTCTGCGAGCGTCGGGTGTACCGCGCAGGTCGCATCAAAATCAGCTTTCGTCAGACCCGCCTTCACGCAAATCCCGAGGGCTTGTATGATTTCGCCGCTATAATCGCCAACCATATGAATGCCGATAACTGTCTCTTTTTTGCCCTGCGTAATGAGCTTCATCAATACGCGATGCGGATTACCAGACAACGCATTTTTCATGGGACGGAAATTCGTCGCATAGATAGTAATATCATCGCCATGCTCACGCCGTGCCTCTTCTTCGGATAATCCGACAGACCCGACAGGCGGACGCGTGAAGACCGCACTCGCGATATTGGAATGGTCATAGGCTGTTTTGTTTTTCTTGAACGCTGTCTCAACAAAGGCCACCGCTTCTCGAATGGCAACAGGCGTAAGATTCACGCGGTTTGTCACATCCCCGACGGCGTAAATATTCTTAGCAGAACTTTGGGAATATTTATCGACAACAACAGCGCCGGATTTATCCACCTTTACGCCAGCATTTTCTAATCCCAATGTCGCGGTATTAGGCTGGCGGCCCGTCGCCATAAACACGAGGTCCGTCCCAATTTTCGACCCATCGTCAAATGTCACGATATAACCGCCGGACGTTTTTTTAATTTCGGTTGGGCTGATATTGAATTTCAGATCAATTTCATTACTGGCCTGCACCTCTCCAACTTGGGTGCGGACCTCCTCATCAAACCCTCTTAAAAGCTTATCACCGCGATAGGCCTGCGTTGTCTTCACACCCAAGCCAGCATAGATACCCGCAAATTCGCAAGCGATATAGCCGCCGCCAATCACCAAAGCGCGGTCTGGTAAAGTCTCCAGCGTGAAGGCATCATCCGATACAATCGCATGTTCGGCGCCTTTTAATTCAGGCGCCCAAGGATAACCGCCAACAGCAATAAGGATTGTTTCAGCCGTAATTGTCTTCCCGCTCGTCGTCAGGCGTACGGTATGGGCGTCAACAAATTCTGCGCGTTCGCGGTAAAGCGTTGCGCCATTTTTCTCTAATATGCTGGAGTAAATCTCAGAGAGGCGCGAGACCTCTTTCTGGATTGAGTCCCGCAGCGTCGGCCAATCAAAGGAGACATCACCTGTAGACCACCCATATTGCGCCGCTTCGCGAATAGTTGCGCCGTAATCCGCGCCGTAAACAAGATATTTCTTTGGGACGCAGCCGCGGACAACGCAAGTTCCGCCCGGTAGGCTTTCCTCTGCCACACCGACACGTTTTCCTAGTTGTGCGGCCATACGCCCTGCCCGCACACCGCCAGAGCCTGCACCAATTACAAAAAGGTCAAAATCATATTCAGACATGGCCATTCTCTCCGAACTCAAATCTAACGTCGTCTTCTCCGCCGCCTTACTGGCTCAGGCGAGGAATTCGCTTTCTTATTTAGCAAATCTACAAGCTCCGCATTTCTCCGCGTTGTAAATAGGTCTAACTGCTTATCTATATAGGTCGCATATGAGGCGTCCGAATTATAGGGATTTACCTTTATGTCTTTCGCGCAGCTTTCCAACACCCATTTCGGTAAATTTTTTGCAAAATGCAGGGCTAGGCGCGACTCAACGCCCTTATCAAATGAAATTTCAACGTCTTTTCGCAAGTCCTCATTCGGCGGCACCTCCCCAAATTCAAAACTCCCAAGATATGCAGCTTCAAAAACCTCTTTCAGGTCCAAATGATCGGCTATGTCTCGTCCATATTGAAATCTCGCATCATAATTTTTCGCCCGCACATAGTTTGCTATCCCAACAACAATAATAATGATGATGATGATCGTTAGCATTTATATCTCTCTTTTAGTCGCGCGAAAGCTCAATCACACGGGCATGGTCCGTTTCCCCAATAATGATGACATCTGCTAGATCGATAAATAGACCGTGTTCCATAACGCCGGGAATTTGGCTAAGCGCCAAAGCGGTATCCGCAGGGCTAGGGATGATCTTGCATTTACTGTCGAGAATATAATTCCCGCCATCCGTCACCAACGGGCCAGACCCATCTTTCATTTGACGCAAGACAGTCTGCGCCTCTTCGCAGCCTGTTGCCTTTAAGGCATCAAACACCTGCTCCGCCGTTAAGGCCATGCCGAAAGGGTCAACCTCGATTGGGAGCGGAAAACGGCCGAGCATATCAACCATTTTTGAATCATCAACGATGACCACCATGCGGTCACTCGCATGAGCAATGATTTTTTCGCGCAGCAAACAGGCGCCCCCGCCTTTAATGAGGTTAAACTCAGGATCGACTTCATCAGCACCGTCAATCGTGAGGTTAATTCGGTCTACCTTATCGGGCTCGATTAAGGGAACGCCGGCCTCCACAGCGCATTCCGCTGTTCGTTTTGACGTAGGTACGCCTTTAACGTTCAATCCGCCCGCGACTTTCTCGCCGAGACGGTCAATAAATATCTCGGCTGTTGAGCCAGAGCCAAGGCCTAGCACCATACCGTTTTCAACAAAATCTAGCGCGGCTAAGGCCGCATTTTCTTTGACAACACTCACTTGCTTTTTGCTTTCAATTTTTCCTGCACGGCGCGGAACCGCGCGCCCCACCCGTCTTTATTCACTTGATTAGACCGTGCGAGCGCCAAAGCATCTTTTGGGACATCTTTCGTCACAACGCCGCCCGAGCCCAAAAATGCGCCCTCTCCGATGGTAACGGGCGCTACGAGCGAGCTATTAGAGCCAACAAAGGCGCCATCACCAATCGTCGTTTTATGCTTATTATAACCGTCATAATTACAGGTAATTGTGCCCGCCCCGACATTGACGCCTTCGCCAAGATCTGCATCACCAACATAAGATAGATGGTTGATTTTACTACCTTTCCCGACAACAGCCTTCTTTGTTTCTACGAAATTACCAACCTTCGTATTTTCAGATAATTTCGTCCCGGGACGCAGCCGCGCAAATGGGCCGATATTCGCGCCCTCACCCACGTCTGCGCCCTCTAGGTGGCTGAACGCATGAATGGTTGCGCCGCGCCTGACGGTTACGCCCGGACCGAAGACTACATTCGCATCCACAGTCACGTCATTTTCTAGAACTGTGTCATGAGCGAAAAACACGGTTTCAGGATGCTTCAAACTCACCCCTGACTTCATCGCCGCCTCACGCATCATGGTTTGGAAGGCAGCCTCAGCTTGGGCTAAATCCGTTCTATCATTGACGCCTAAGACCTCCGTTTCAGAGGCATGGACCACCGTCGCAGATTTTCCATCACCGCGCAGAATTTCGACAATATCAGTCAGGTAATATTCGCCTTTGATATTGTCATTGGTCACCCGGTCACAGGCAGAGAATAAATCCGCCGCTGACGCGGCTACAACACCGGAATTACATAGGCCAATCTTGAGCTGTTCTGGGGAGCATTCTTTCGCCTCAACAATGGCTTCTAGTTCAGAGCCTGACGTGACCAAACGGCCATAGGCCGCGGGGTCTTCTGGCTCAAACCCAAGGACTGACATGGCATGCGTGTCAAAGGCGTCAAAAACCCGCGAGAGCGTCTCATTCGAAATCAACGGCGTGTCAGCATAAAGAACGACGACTTGGCCCTCAAATCCTGCCAAAGCCGCTTTCGCGCATTGAACAGCATGGCCTGTCCCTTGCTGCGGTTCTTGCACGGCAATGTCGAGACCTTGCGCTTCTGCAGCGGCCCGCACATCGGCGTTTCCTTCTCCGACAACGCAGACAATTTTTTCAACGCCTGCACCGCGTGCCAAGGCCGTCACCCAGTCAATCATCGGGCGCCCCCCGACCGGATGTAGAACCTTTGAACGAGATGATTTCATCCGCGTAGATTTCCCTGCAGCAAGAATGATTGCGGCGCGTCTGGTTGTCATATTCCGTTACCTCTTCTAGGACTCGGTGCCAGCCCTAGCGCATCATCCGCCTCACCGCACGGAAGAATCGAGACGCATATGAAAAAAAACACAAATTTACCGCTGGGAGGCCTCAGTATCTGCTTTGATTTGGACGGAACATTGGTGGACACGGCGCCTGACCTCGTCCGCGTCACAAATGAGGTGATTGCGGGCCGTGGCCATGGGCCTGTAAATTACCGCAAAGCGCGCAGCGCCGTCGGATATGGGTCGCGCCGCATGATTACAGACGCGTTGGAAGATGTAGGAGACGCGGCAAGCCAAGCGGAAATCGACGCCATGCAGCGCGAATTTTTAGACCGATATGCCAAATCAATCGATCAACTCTCAAAACCCTTCTTGGGCGTCGAGGAGACCTTAACGACGCTTCGCTATCTCGGCGCAGAGCTTTCCGTCTGCACAAATAAACCAGGATGGCTCGCTCGGCCTTTGCTCAAGGCCTTAAAACTCACACCCTATTTTGTCCGTATCGTTGGAAGCGACGATGCTAGCCGTAAAAAACCAGCGCCTGACCATATTTTTGAGGCGGCAGGTCACCGCAAACTCAACCGCATCGTTATGGTTGGGGATAGCTGGCCCGATATGCGCGCAGCCCATAATGCTAATGTGCATTCAGTCTTAATGACGTTTGGCTACACACCCATACCCCAAATAAGACTAAGGGCCGATACACGATTATCGCGGTTTCGCGATATCGTGCCGGCCCTTTTAGACCACTACATATAGTGGCCCAAATTATTAGATATTTTAGCCGAAGTTTTCGGGCTTTTTCGCTGGAACACCGTTCACAAGCGTAGACCGAACATCTGTACGCGCAGAGCGCATGGAGGCCAAGAAACCACCTTGGACAAGATTCACACGGACTTCATGTCCGCGCTCAGCCCAATAAGCTTCGATTTGTTCTTTTAATCGTTCCGCGCCCTCGCGCGTACAATAATCACCTTTCATAAGATCCTCTTATGTTTGAGTGGTGCGTTTGTCCCTGTCGACACCACTATTTTAAAATCTCTCTTAAGTTAAATAGGAACAATCCAGATGAATTTCACTTCAATTTTTGATTATTCTTATAAAAAAACGGTAATCTTTGAGGTGCTGCATTTCGCATGCGTGTCCTCATTGACATACCGCCCTTTAACTGCGCCGCGCGCTTAGTCTATGTTCGGCTTTCTGCAAAGCGAAAAATTCGATTTATTGCATTTTTTTTTGATTTTCGCGTCAAAAGAAAATTTTTAGCCTGCAGGATCGCTCATAGCTTCCATATTTGCGTCGGCTTGACGAATCGCGGCCTCTAAGCGCTCCTCAGCCGTTTGCAGATTTTTCTTCGGATCTTGGTAAAATGCCGTCAATTTCATGATGTTTAGGAAGGTTTTATTTAAAACCCGCCCCGCCAGCTTCATCGGTCGGTCGAAATCAAACAAGAGAATCACGCGTTCTTCGTCCGTATCATTCCAGACTTCATGCTCATAAGTGTCATCAAAGACGAAAATCTCGCCTTCTTTCCATGGCGTGATGGTTTCATCGACGCGAATTCGGCATTTTTCACGATCTTTGGGTATAATCAGCCCAAGATGGGTCCGCAAAATCCCCTTCGTGACGCCCTTATGCGCCGGAATATGGTATCCTGGCGCAAGGATTGAGAACATGGCTGTCTGAAGGTTAGGAACACCCTCCAGTATTTTCGAGGTTTTGGGAGCCAAAGACGCGTTTTTTTCAAGCCGTTGACCAAAGCCAAACAACACAAAGGTCTTCCAGTTATTTTCTGTCGATAATCGGTACTGATCTGGCGACACCTCATGGAACGTCGGAATCGCGTCTCTAAACTTCAAAACCTCGCGCGCCTCGGCTTGGATTACTTCCCAATTCTCTGTGAAGGCATTCAGAAACTGAAAATGCTCATTCGAGATTTTTGGTGTGTCAGGCACTGTAGATTGACGGCTCTGGAATGCCGCAATTTTCCGGACGAGCTTCTTACCATTCCGCTTAACAAAGGCCCGCCGCGGGTTGTTCAGATGTTTGGGTTTTTCGACAGGGGTAGTCATAACGCGAGCGCCTTACCCGTGTGCGCGTTCTTCGTCTACCATGTAATCCCGCGTAATCGGCAAGGCATTTACATCTTTGGTGAGTTGAATTTGGAAGTTCATATGTTTGCCATGGACAAATGAGAGCTCTGAAATGGCCAGGTAAAATTCCCACATGCGGTAAAACTCGTCGCCCATCATATCGATGATTTTATCTTTATTCGCTTCGCAACGCTTAGTCCATTCCGCTAACGTATATCCGTAGTGCCGCCGTAAAATTTCGCAATCTGTCACCCAAAGTCCGGCTTTTTCAATTTCCGCATAAGTTTCCGACAAAGCGGGGGAATAGCCGCCCGGGAAAATATATTTACGAATCCAAGCTCCTGTCGTGCTCGGCCCGCCTTTTCGTCCGATAGAATGTACTAGAGCGACGCCGTCATCTGTCAAAAGCTCGCGAATGCCATTAAAATACTCCGCAAAATGTCCAATGCCGACATGTTCGAACATGCCAACGGAGACGATGCGGTCAAAGGGTCCCTCTACATCGCGGTAATCTTGCAGACGAATATCGACCTTGCCCTCTAACCCTGCGTCTTTAACGCGCTGAATGCCGAGCTCATGTTGCTGGGTTGACAGTGTCACGCCCACTACATTCACATCATATTCTTGCGCTAGGAAGATAGACATACCGCCCCAACCGCAACCAATATCTAACACGCGCTGTCCCGGCTTTAGGGCTAGTTTCGCGGCGATATGACGCTTCTTGGCGAGTTGAGCCTCTTCCAAAGAGATGTCGAGTGACGGCCAATAGGCACAGCTATATTGCATGTCGGCGTCAAGAAAGAGCCTATAGAGCTCGTTCGAAATATCGTAATGGGCTTTTGCATTTGCTGAGCTTGCCGCGCGCGGGTTTCGTTGGTGCCAACGCCGTATTTTCTTTTGCCAAGCTTTAACTTTCGACCGGATTGGGCCTTTGCGTAATCCGTCTCTATTATGCGCAAATAGGTTAAGAAAATCATATATCGTACAATCGACCATTTCCAAACGGCCATCCATATAGGCTTCACCTGCAATAAGCTCAGGTTTTTTGACGAGCTCCATGGGAAGTTTAGGGTCAAGAATACGAATCCCAGCTACTGGGCCGTCTCCGCCTGGACCATAGGTCGTTGATTTGCCGTCGGGCAAATGGACCGTCAACGCCCCCGTGGAGACAAAACGCGTCATGACTTTATCAAGAAGAGAGGTACCTATAGACATAGGCCTACATACCTATTTTTCAGTGTGCCTCAAGTCACTATTTTATGACCGCGAAACGTTTCCGTGCTGTCTCGGAGTCGCCAAATAGAGACCGGCAAATTTCATAATCTTCAGGTGTGTCTAGTTCGGACCAATCTGCACCCTTTATATTGATAGTGTCGATATGTTGCCCGGCTATGGCCAAGCCATGAATAGCGGATAGGAACCAACTTTTCGTCCCATCAGGCGTTTTCATCAGACGCTTTAGCTCATTTCGGAAAATCTTGGGCCCATCATTCATCATCCGCAACATACCAATGGACTCACCATCCGTTTCGGTCAGCGGCAAGGTCTTTCCAATCGCGGTGAGTTGTTCGCCGTTCAAGGTCACTTTCATATCATCGCCATCATAATGACCCTTTTGGTCAATCGTCACGGCGATATCTTTCGCGGGCGCCGAGAGAACCGTTTGTAAGAGCTCTGGCGTGAACAACGTATCGCCATTGATCAATAAAAAGTCTCGATTCATAGTTTTACGTGCCATCCAGCAAGACGCGAGGTTATCGGCAACTTGGAAAAACGGATTAAAGAGCGTTTTGACCCGAGGACCACCTTGACGCGCTTTAATCTCAGCGTTGACCATATCATTATTAAAACCCGTAATAACGGTGGCCGTCTTCACGCCTTGTTTCGCCAAAGTATCAAGCTGCATGCCTAAGACTGTCGTATTTCCGATGGGAAGAAGACATTTGGGTAAATCTGTTGTGAGCGGCAAAAGTCGTGAGCCACGACCTGCGGCAAGAATAATGGCGTGCATAAATCCCTCAAAAAATAATCTAGCTTAGGTCGACCAATCCACAGATTCAAAACCATAGGCGTCGGCCGCTTTTAGCAGTTTACTATCCCCATTTACGCAAACCCCTTTGTCAGCAAATTGCAAGACGGGCAAATCGGAATAGCTGTCACTATACATAGTGATATGAGATGTTTCACGTTGAAAATCATCAAATGTTTCCAAACATTTCCGAAGCCTGACTAACTTTCCAGAGCCATAACAATTTTCCGACCCAAAATTACGGTCACAGACCTGATTTTCTCCTTCGCCTTTCCAAGATAATTTTGTTGAAATCACTGTGTCTATCTTTAGCCGCTTCGCAATCGCTTCTACGATGATGTCAGCCCCCGCAGAGGCGATTAAAATACGATCCCCTGCCATGCGGCGCGCCTCTAACTCCCGAAGAGCGCCGGGACGCAAACCGGAGCGAATTTCTTCGTCTGCAAATTCTTCCGCCATGGCTTCTAGGTCCGTGCGAGACCTTCCCGTCAAACTGGACCGCAACATACTACGTTTGACAGAAATCCGCTCTACATGGGTCGCCTTGTAGAGCAATTGCCCTATGCCGGCCCGCGCCCACATGGCAAATAACTTTCCAGGCTTCCCTTTTAGCGATTGGGTGACAAAACGTCCCCATGTCCCGCGAGACGTTATGGTCTCATCTAGGTCGAATACGGCATAACGCTGCATGGGCCTAAGCATCCATCCAACTGGAAATAGGTCGTTTCGCAAAAAAGCCTGCAATTAAGGTCACGAAATTCACGCTAATACACATCCATGTCCAAAGCGCGATAAACAAAAATGCCCACTCACCAGCGCCAGCCCAAATGCTTGTCAGCAAAATACCAATCATCATGATAAACGTATTCGGGTTGCGGCGCGCAATAAAGAAGCGCAGCCCCGAATTAAATCGCGTCCAGACATGAATATGAAAACCATGTTGCCGCATAAATATACCTTCAATCACGCGATCCACTATATATCCGACCCAAATTGCCAATAACGCCAAACATAACGGTTCAGAGAAACTATAAAGACCACCTAAACCAATAAACCAAGCCCAATACCAGAACGGTGGGTGGATTAAATCTATACCATGGTCATAGATGTTGCCCCAACTCGAATAAGTCATAGTGGTGCGGGCGAGTTTCCCATCGACTGTATCGAGGAATGTCATCGTCCAACCGCATACAAATCCCAATGCCCAATGTGCATTCCAAAAGAAATATGTCGCGGCGAGCATCAATATAAACCCGATCGTTGTCACTTGATTGGGCGACAGGCGTAAATAGGCACAAAGCCGCGTCACATAAAATGCAGGCACGGGCCAAAACCATTTCGTCACAAAATCCGTGATACCTTTATAGGAGCTTTTAAATTGCCGACGCATGATATCCAAAATCGGGGTGGTTTTAATATCCAAGACATAGGGCGGTTCTTGCTTGCGAAGAGACTTAATATATCCGTCATTTACATCGGATGGTGCAACCGCTCTAAAATCATAACCGCTTAAAACCTGCTCGCCTTTACCGATTAAGGAGTCGGCTTCCATTTGCGTCGCCGATGACAAACTCACAATGACGCCAGATTCTATCAAGGCTAACCTCTCAGTTACCGCAAATGATTTAGAAAGCTCGGCGCTCATCACCCAGTCAATATGATGCCAAATCCCGCGGTCTTCATTGTGGAGCGTCTGCGTCACGTCTGCCCCCGCTTTTTTGAACGCGCGCGTCTGCCATTCCCGCACTGGCATTCCCCAAATCCGCGCAGAACTCTCCCCGATTAAGCCGAAGCCCGGCGCGGGCGGGTTTTCCAGCACGTCTGAGCTTTCTTGCTCTTTGACAATTTTACCTAAGGCTTGCTTGGCCAGCCACATAACTAATCCGACAGCGACTAGATTTCCAGCGATAGCCGCCCAACCTGGGGCCATTTTCCCTATCGTTGCACTCAACACAAAGAAGGAAATGATATAGATGACAACGCCCGCACCGCGCGCATATATCGCCCGTTCAGGATGGTCAGTCGCGTATAAGACGGGATATAGCGGAGCGGCCATTCCCAATAAGGCAGCGGCGGGAACAAGCAGCGAGGCAAGCGGCGCGGCGTCCATATAATCTTCAGGCAATACGGCTCCCAAAATCGTTCCAAAGAAGACCCAAATAATCAGAGATGCTAATAAGCCAACGGTTAGAAGAATAAGGGCCGCGCGCATAACAAGGCGCCATATTTTTTCGGCTTGGCCAGCACTAACCAGTTTGGCGAGTTCCGGATAAATCACCTGATCCAATAGCTTAAAGCCTTCAGATAGGAGCTTCGCTATCTCTTCTGCTGTTCGGTAAACCGAGACCCAGACAGGTCCGAAAACCGCCATAACGAGTAAGACAGGTAAATGCACATTTGAGGCCGCCAAGGAAGAATCAACATTTGCTTTCCATACAAATGGCCAAACGCCTTTGCGCGGTGTGAAGATACTCGCCTTTGACCGCATGACTGGGCGCAATAGATTGCGTTTCGAAAGTTCGCGCCCCGCCAACAAAGGAAGCGCGAGATAATCTACTAATGACGCAATAAACCAAACAAGGAGGAACCCTTCCATCCCAGCCCCCAAAAAGGCAGCAATTATAACTCCAATGAGGCGCAGCCCCGTCATTATCATGCCGTGCCAAGCCAAGACATCAAAACGGTCAAATAGACGGAAGACGCCTATAGAGGCTCCCCGATGCCTTAGGAGCAATAGCGAACAATAAAAAATGACCATTCCATAGAGTTCACGAACATCAAAATTCTCACCTAAATCAATGAAAATATTAGGAAAAAGGTCACGAAACAGAATAATAACGGGGAAAAAGGCGATAGCCCCAATAAAGGCGACCACGGCCGAGATTATATCTAACTTATAGCCAAATTTAATGAGGCGAGACAGGCTGTCTGCATCCCCTTTCTGCACGTCATCCATCCCAAAACGGATAAGGGTTTGCCACGCCTGAAACGTCGCGAGTTGCGCAAATAATAAATGATAGGAGTGCAGGAAAAAAATAATACCTAGCGCAAGAATGCTAATCGAGTTCCCGGCGATAATCAAAGACAGTAAACCAAACACGGCCCCGAGGGCTTTTGAGCCAACCATCAATCCCGTATTGGCAGCGACGCGCTTTTCGACGCTCCGCGTCGAGGCAATCGAGAGGTCAGGCGTACTCATGATATACGCGCCTGCAAAATAGATTCGACAAGCTCCAGATCTGCGGGCTTATCCACATCAATCGCGGCTTCAGCAAAAGGTAATAAAACAGGCGCAGCCGTAATACCGATACGACCTGCCGCGTAATCAAAGGCCCCCATTAGGCTGAGACGTTTCGCCGCATATTTAAGACCAACCAATACACCGACTTTTCGGGCGAGCTTAATTGGGTTTTTGCGCAAATGTTGGACGGATTGCCAAAAGGCGATAGCCTTGGCTCCCTCCTCATTTGCGATATAAAATAGATTACATCCCGACACGGCTTCATCTGAAAACCGCAAGTAAGTGCGTTTCGTCTCAGGAAATTCCGCCTGAATGACCGTTTCGGTTGCGAAACCCACACATATATCGGCGCCCGCTTTTTCGGCGCCTGCAATAAAACCCTCTACAATATCCGAGGTTAGCAAAGCGTGATCGCAAGTCGTCACCAAACAGGGGTATTGCGCAATCTCTTTGAGGCCAAGTGCGACGCTATCCGCTGGGCCGCCCCCGCTGGGCACTTGTTTTAGGTCGCTCCCAGAATAGCCCGAAACATAGAGCTTATCGGACAATCCTGCCTCAGACAGCGCGGACACAACACGGCGCAACATTGAGACGCCTGACACAGGAATCTCGGCTTTATGAGAGACGCCAGCGGCTTCGCATAATGGGTCCACCACGCCTTCCCGTTGCCCCGCCAAAATCAGCACCGCTTGGGTCATGACTGAATTTTTTTCTCATACATACGATAGGTCTTATAGGGTTTTGCGCTTGCCTGTTTGCAGATCGAAATCATACCCTCATTATCCTCGAGAATCCAAGATAGTTCGCAATGGGTAAAGCCTGCTTGCCGCGCCGCCTCAAATGATTCTTCACATAATGCTGCAATCAGAGCTAAGCCTTTACGCGTGTTATGATATTTTTTACGCAGCCCCATGAGAGGAATGCGGGCCTGCTTCGCTTTCTGCGTTTTCATACGATAAATAAGCTTCGCCCAGTTGAACGGTAAGAGCTTCCCATCAAAGCCGCGCGATAATTCATTCAAGTCAGGCAGCAAGCATAAATATGCCACCAATTCTCCATCGATAGACCCCAATAAGAATCGCTGAGGAGAGATAAGCGGCTTCATCTCTTTCGCGAGATGCTGAATGGCTTCATCTGGAAAGGGCAAAAAGCCCCAATTCTCCGACCAGGCATCATTGAAAATATGCATGGCGCGGGTGATGTCTCCGTCGAAATCCTTTGGGTCTAAGGTTCGCCAAGTAATCGCATCGGACCGCTTCGCATAATCCACCATCATACGAGTCATTTTTGGACGCGGATAACCCGCATTCAAATCCGCCTGAAACGCGATCATATCGACAATTTTCGTAAAGCCTGCAGCCTCAACGGCAGGCGCATAATAGGGGCAGCCATAGGGCATAAGCAGGACATTCGGGTGCTCAAACCCGTCAACCAAGAGCCCAACTTCCTCATTTACGCTCCATTGCGCTGGCCCAATTAGACGGGTTCGGCCTTTTTCTGCCGCCCAATTCTGTGCGGTTTTTAATAGAGCGGAAAGCACATTTGAATCATCAATG
>CAZNXP010000034.1:0-13614 GCA_964576955.1 uncultured Algimonas sp. | reverse complement strand
GCATGTTGTCACCCATCTGAAGAAGGGTGTCGAACTGCATGCCAAGCTCGTGCTGCGCGGGCGCAACTTCATGGTGATGCTTTTCTGGACGCAGGCCAAGCTCTTCCATGATGGAGAGCATTTCGCCGCGCATGTCTTGGGCTGAATCAACAGGCGGGACAGGGAAGTATCCGCCTTTTGGTCCTGGGCGGTGGCCCATGTTTCCGCCGGCATATTGTGTGCCTGTGTTTTGCGGCAGCTCAGAGGAATCGATGGAATAGCCCGTGATGTTTTGGTCTGTGTCCCAGCGCACATCGTCAAAGACGAAGAACTCGGCTTCTGGGCCGAAATAGACATTATCGCCAACTTTGGCAGAGCGCATATAGGCTTCCGCCGCTTTGGCTGTCCCGCGCGGGTCGCGGTTATAGGCTTCGCCTGTATCTGGCTCTAGGATGTCGCAGAAAACAGACAGGGTTTCTTGCTGGAAGAAAGGGTCCATTTTCGCCGTGCTCGGATCAGGGAGGAGAACCATGTCGGACTCATTAATGTCTTTCCAGCCCGCGATGGACGAGCCATCAAACATAGTGCCATCTGCAAACAGGTCTTCATCGACCAAGTCCGAATGGAAGGTAACATGCTGCATTTTCCCTTTCGGGTCCGTGAAGCGAAGATCGACGAATTTGATATCTTCGTCTTTGATTTTTTTAATCAGCTTGGAAGCGTCTGACATGATGATTTTTCCCTAGTCCAGTTTAAAATTATTTTGAGTATTTATGTTTATAGCGCCGTGTCGCCAGTCTCGCCCGTCCGGATCCGAATGGCTTGCGATATGTCAGAGACGAAAATTTTACCGTCGCCGATTTTCCCGGTTTTTGCGGCTGTTTGTATGGCTTCCAAAGCGGCTTCGACTTGGTCATCTGCGACGACAAGCTCCAGTTTCAACTTCGGGAGGAAGTCGACGACATATTCTGCGCCGCGATATAATTCCGTGTGCCCCTTTTGACGGCCAAAACCTTTGGCTTCGACAACGGTCATACCTTGTAGGCCAACACCTTGGAGCGCTTCTTTGACTTCGTCCAATTTGAACGGTTTGATTATGGCTTCAATTTTTTTCATGTGGAGGCTCCGCTTTGTCCCGTTTCCGATATGTCCTTTAGATGACTTCCGTTTAGCTCTGAGTCGAGAGCCTCACATTGAGACCCTGCCGCCTACCGCCATATAAAGGAATATTGCACAAGTTTTGTTCAACGCCCAGAGCCCCCGCTGCAAGGATGGGCGATTATCTGTGTAAATCTTAGCAAAAATGAATTTGGGGCAGGGCGGATTAACCGTTGAAGAAGTGGTGTGATTCATTAAAGACCACCTGCTGGACCTGAATTCTCTGAGGGCATTTGTTCGCGACTGCAGTGCAAATGTGAGAGGCAGGGTCCGCCCGTAAAATAGACAATTCGTCGAAACCCACGCCGTCTTCGGCGTGTGACACACCATCATAAATCGGCTGTTCGCGACTGCAGTTCACCCGATGGAGATTATCATGAAGAAGCTTACGCCTCGTCCGCCGAAAAAAATGTTCATTTCTGATGAACAAGCCTTACGTTTTCACGCAGAGCCAATTCCCGGAAAACTCGCCTTAAAACCCACGAAACCAATGGCCACCCAGCGCGATTTATCGCTCGCTTATAGTCCCGGCGTGGCGGTCCCTGTTGAAGCTATCGCCAAAGATAAAGACCTCGCTTATGACTATACGTCTAAAGGCAATATGGTCGCTGTTATTTCAAATGGTACAGCGATTTTAGGTCTCGGTAATTTGGGCGCAATGGCGTCAAAACCCGTGATGGAAGGAAAGTCCGTACTCTTCAAACGCTTCGCAGATATTGATAGTTTTGATATTGAGGTTGAGGAAGAAGAGGCCGACGCCTTTATTGAATGTGTCAAACGTTTCGGAAATACGTTCGGCGGGATTAACCTTGAAGATATTGGGTCGCCTGAGTGCTTTATTATCGAGCAAGAATTGCGCGACCTTCTCGATGTTCCTGTTTTCCATGATGATCAGCATGGGACCGCTATTATTGCAACGGCTGGGCTTATTAATGCGTGTCATCTGACGGGCCGGAAATTTGAAGATATAAAACTTGTGCTTTCTGGCGCAGGCGCGGCAGGGCTCTCAGTTCTAAACCTCGTTAAACGGCTCGGCGTTAAAGATGAAAATGCGATTGTTCTGGACAGCCGCGGCGTCATTTATCAGGGCCGCAAAGAATATATGGACCAGTGGAAAGCGCCGCATGCGGTGGATACGAAGCTGCGCACATTGGAAGAAGCCATGGTCGGCGCGGATGTCTTTTTTGGCCTCTCTGTCGCGGGTATTGTGACGAAAGACATGGTCAAATCCATGGCACCCAATCCGATTATTTTTGCTATGGCAAACCCCGACCCTGAAATCTTGCCAGAAGATATCAAAGCTGTGCGAGATGATGCGATTATTGCGACGGGACGGTCCGATTATCCCAATCAGGTCAATAATGTCCTAGGCTTTCCCTATATTTTCAGGGGCGCCTTGGATGTGCGCGCCCGCAATGTGAATGAAGAGATGAAGCTGGCCTGCGCCCGTGCGTTAGCAGACTTGGCTCGGCAAGATGTTCCCGAAGAAGTCGCGGCGGCTTATCATGGGAACCGTCCAAAATATGGACCAGATTATATTATCCCTGCGCCATTTGATCCGCGGCTAATTTCTGAAATCCCGCCCTATGTGGCTCAGGCTGCGATGGATACGGGAGAAGCGCGCAAACCGATTGAGGATATGGAGGCCTATAAAAAGTCCTTGGCGCGGCGTCAGGACCCAACTGCGGCTATCTTGCAAGGGATTACGGCAACGGTGCAAGATGAGCCTAAAACCATTGTCTTTGCAGAAGGCGAAGAACCCGCGGTTATTCGGGCAGCGCAGGCTTTTCAACAACGCGGCCTCGGCAAAGCCATTTTGATTGGCCGGGAAAAACCCATCTATGATAATATGAAATTGCTTGGGGTTGAAAAGCCCGAGAGCCTAACCGTTTTGAATGCGCGGCTATTCGACCGCAATGCGGAGTTCACAGAATATCTCTATTCGCGCTTGCAACGAAAAGGCTTCCTCCGGCGGGATGCGCAGCGCCTCGTCAATAATGACCGGAATGTCTTTTCTGCGCTCTTGATGCAGCATGGATTAGCGGACGGCATGGTGTCAGGCGTAACGCGGTCTTATGATGTCGTTTTGAAGGATGTCCGCCTTGTTCTCGACCATCGTCCCGATGAGCGCACAATGGGCGTCTCTGTCGTTGTTAATCGCGGGAAGACACTTTTCATCGCTGATACAAATATTACGGAACTCCCTGATGCTATGGATCTTGCCAATATTGCTGAATCAACAGCGAATTTTACGCGAGAATTTGGATTTGAACCGCGCGTTGCCTTCCTGTCTTATTCGACCTTCGGGAACCCTGTTGGCGAACGGATGCATAAGGTCCGAGAGGCCGTAGAAATCCTCGATGAACGTGGTGTGGATTTCGAATATGAAGGCGATATCGCGGCTGACGTTGCGCTCGATCCGCTGCATATGCTGACCTATCCTTTCTCTCGCCTGACCGACGCGGCAAATGTCCTCGTGATGCCGGCTATTCACAGTGCGTCAATTTCGACAAAACTGCTTGATACAGTTGGCGGGGCGACGGTCTTGGGTCCATTCCTGACAGGATTGGAAAAGCCGGTGCAAATTTGTAAATTGGGCGCGACCGCCTCTGAAATCGTTCAAATGGCGACCTTGGCAGCCTTCGCGCCATCTCACCGCGAGATGGATTAGCGTTCGAACCCTATGGCTTCGCCCTCAAAAACCAATGTACTAGAGGGCTCTATTACTGGGCATGTTTTGCGCATGCTCGGTCCTTTTTCGATTGCCGTTCTCGCGCTTATCTCCACAGGAATTGTGGATACGATTTACCTCGGCCGTTTGACAGACCCCGCGCGGCCTAATCTTGCTATTATGGCATTGGCCGCTTTGGGAGTCGCGTTTCCGATTACCTTTTTTGGCAATAGCGCCAATATTGGTTTGGGTGCGGGCACTATGTCAGCCGTCTCTCGCGCGCTTGGGCAGGGCGATATCGACAAAGCCAAACGCCATGCCGCCGCCGCGATTTTGCTGGCCCTGACCGTCATGAGCTGTCTCGTGACAGTCATGCTGCTCTGTTCGCCGATGATTATTCAATTTGCAGGAACCAGCGCGGAAGTGGCACAGATGGCGCAAGGTTATTTATATATTTCTCTGCCAGGTTTGGTCATTATTTCGGTGGCCTCAATGTGCAATAATATTTTGCGTGCGGCGGGAGAAGCCGCGCTGCCGAGTTCCTTCATGATTATCGGCGCGGTCATCAATATAATTCTGGATCCCTTTTTGATTTTTGGGTGGGGTCCATTTCCTCGTCTCGAAGTGCAAGGAGCGGCCTTGGCCACATTAATCGGGAATGTCGTCGGGGGAATATTTGCGAGCTATATTGTTATTTTCCGCCGAAAGGCCGCGACATTTACGCAAATGACTTTTGGATCAATCAAGCGGGCTTGGAAAATTGTGGGTCAAGTTGGGCTGCCTGCAGCCGGAACGAATACGATTGTGCCGCTCGCAACGGGAATTGTTGTCGCGATTATTGGGAATGTGTTGGGCGAAGTTGATTTAGCCGCCTTTACGGTGGCAAGCCGCGCCGAGATGTTGTCTGTCGGTCTGCTCTATGCGCTCTCCGCTTGTATCGGCGCGATTACGGGACGAAATGGCGGCGCGGGTAATACGGATCGTGTACGGGCTGCTTTTCGGGTGTGTTATATTATTTGCGTCATCTGGAGTACGCTCACGGCCATTCTACTGATGGTCTTCGCAAAGGAAGCCGCGCATATTTTTACGAGTGACGAAACCCTTATCGCGAAAGTCGTTCCTTATTTTTTCATCGTTCCCGCCACTATCTTTGGCTATGGTTTCGTCTTCGTCAGTGCTGCGGGATTAAATGCGATTGGCCGCCCAATATATGGCCTAATTTATACGATCATCCGGTCCCTTATTCTCTATGTCGTACTTATATATATTGGGATAGAAATGGCGGGTCTCACGGGGGCCTATATAGGTATCGCGTCGGCCAATATTATTGCGGGTTTCATCGCGATTTATTGGACTCTACGGAAAACACCTATGACCGCGAAAGAGAGTTGACGGGTTGACCATCTAACGCTAGTTCCCGCGCTCGCACCGTGCGGGTGTGGCGGAATTGGTAGACGCGCTAGATTTAGGTTCTAGTATCTTAGGATGTGAAGGTTCAAGTCCTTTCACCCGCACCATTTTTCTAAGGGTTCAAATAGCTTAAGCCTTTGGAACTTTACTTGATTGTGTAGGTTGAGATTTATGTAGTCTTCAGCATTGGCTTAATTAAGCCGATGGAAAGCAGAGAATAATCTTAGTCAATATGACTTTCGGACGATATCTTATTTTGTTTTTTCCATGGCCCGCGAGCGGCTTCCCAAAAGATGGTTCCGAGGATATACCAGCCCGCTAGTATGACCCCGCGTATGGTGCCGCTGATTTTGGACACTCCGATTCTCGCGCGGTAATGGACAGGCACTTCGGTACATTTTATTCCGAGTTTAAGCGCGCGCACTTGCATCTCCACTGTCCAGCCAAATGTCGGGGCTTGCATGTTAAGGCGATCATAGCTTTTTCGCGTGATTGCCCGAAAAGGGCCTAAGTCTGTAAAGCGGAAACGCCAAAACAGATGCATTAACCAGCACGCCAAGGTGTTGCCAAACCGTTGCTGAACTGTCAGCGCGCCCGGATCGCAGCTCCCTAAAATTCGAGAGCCAATGACCATTTCTGCTTCGCCTGAGAGAATAGGGGCCAATAATTTCGGTAAATCAGATGGGTCATCGGAGGCATCGCCGTCCATGAAAACAAGAATGTCAAAATCGCCTGCGGCCTCTATGGCGGCGAGACACGCGCGGCCATAGCCAGCTTCTGGTACAAATACGACGGATGCACCCGCTTGTTTTGCGACTTCGGCTGTCGAATCTGTAGAGCCATTATCCGCGACAATGACGCCGTCGACTTGATTCACAACTGAAGAGACGACTTTGCCAATCGCTTCTTCTTCGTTGCGGGCAGGTATGACGAGTTTTATGACGGGATCAGGCATGACGTTTTGCCTTCCAACCATCCCAAGCTAAAATAAGCAAGGGTATGCCAAACTCCAAGGGTAATAAGACTTCCGAATAAATGTCATAATAACCTTCTTCGCCGATTTTGAATCTTGCGAAATAGGCCGCCGCGCCAACGGCCAAAAATGCCAAGCCGCGTACCGACCAATGTTGAAGGGCAAAGGGTAGAAACATCCAAAACCAAATAAAATACCATGGATATCCCGTAGGGGAGAGAAAGACGAAAGCCGCAGATAAGATCATGAGATGCGCCGGGATTAAGGTCTCGTTTTGCGGTTTTATGAAACCAAACCAAAGGCTCAATGCTGTGAGGCCGCCCGCGATGATATAGCGGGCTATTCGGTCAGGACTTTCCAACACGATACCTAAGGTCTCGCGTAGGCCGGGACCTAAGGCGTCGCGCAGGCCGGGGAAAATGAAACTACTATTCGTCCAATTTTTACTATAGGCAGCCAAGCCAGCTTCAGCTTTGAGCGTCAAGAGCATGGGGGCAAGGCTCATAAGGGTGAGCCCGCCCACCAGAGCCGCGACGCCGATGTAGATGACGGGACGATGTCGCCAGCCTCTAAATAAGACAGGGGCCAATAAGAGAGGCCAAATCTTGATTGCGGCGGCAAGACTTAGCATGACACCCGCCCGGAAAGGATGCCGCCCGACCCATAAAAGGGCGGCCATTATGGGCGCAACAAGAAGGACATCCATATGGACGCCATTATATGTTGTGAAAATAATCATTGGGTTCAGCCAATAGGCGGCGCCCCAACTCAAAGAAATATTTCGTGCGCGGAGCCCCGCTAGCAGGGCGACGAAGCCTAAAATTTCAATGATCAGGAAAACGAGTCTGAGCCCCCAGCGTTCATAAGGTGCGATGGCATATGCAGCAGTGAAAACGGCTTGTGCAGCGGGGGGGTAGATGGTGGTGAGCGTCGGGCTATTAATTTCAGAGGTGATATAACCCGCCTCATTCGATTTCATGGCCAGCCAGGTCAGGTCGGGGATAGAGCGCGCACCGGGTTTACCGGCTTCAAAGACTTCCGTTGGGCTAAATCTATAGGGGTTCTCGCCTGATGCGACGACGGCCCCGTCCCAAAGATAGCGTTTGTAATCATTTTCATAGACGGGTTTGGAGTCGAAAAATATCAGCCTCATGGCTAAACCCAGCAGGAGAAAAATCGCGAGCATGACGCGGCCCGAAACGGGGTGTTTTCTAAAGACGAGGACCATTGCGAACCAAGCAATCCCCGCCACTATCATGGCCGAACATAAAGCGACGACTGGATGCTCTAGCGTAAGCGTTCCCGCGCCAAACTCAGTCGTTAACCACCGCAGAACCAAAAGCGCTCCCGCCAGAAGTATGGCGAGAGCGCTAAGACTTTGAACGGGGCGTATCGATGTCATTTATCCCAATCTAGTCGGAGTCTGATGTGTTTATTATAGCGTTCAACTGCCGCTACTATACGGCATTCAGTCTAATAGATTAAGGGATGAACGCAAAGACGGCTCAGTTATTAGGGCCGATATTTTTTAGCTGAAGAATGCCCGCGTGTTTTACTCGCTCTTTCCGCGGCTTCACGCGCTTTCTTTTTGGCTTCAGCTTCGGCAGCTTCAGCTTTTAACGCGTCGGCCTTGATTTTTTCAAATTTTGCCGCTCTTTCTGCCGCCTCTCTATGACGCCGCTGATCCGCATTGGCTCGCGACTTTGACTTAGATTTAGATGAATTACCGTAGTTTTGACCTGTGTTCCCGCCATAAGAAGATTGCGCAAAGCTTGGCGTGGCTGCGAAAGCAAGTCCAGCTGATGCGAGGGCAATAAGGGTAGTGCGTTTCATGAGGTCTCTCCGACGAAATATGTTTAGGGGGCCATTCCACATCTCGACGCAAATAGGGATTCACAGTTTGGCGATTTTGCGACACATTTTTGTGAGTAGTGTCATATGAGTTTGGCATAAAAATCGAACATATCGATGACAGGTCGTCCTAAGGCCGCTTCAAATGCGGATTGATTGCCGGTGCCGACGTCTACGGTTGTCATCTCGGCTTCTTTTAAGTTGGATTTGAAAATTCCTGCAGCGCTAACAGGTAGGAAATCTTCATAGGTCACGGGCGCGCCCGTTTTATCAAAATAAGCAAATTTTTGATCTTGGAGTTCTGCCTCTGTATCAGGAAATTCGCTAAAATCCTTTTGGGCTAGACAGGCGTCATAAAGGGCGCGCCCCTTTGGCGTGAGGGCGGCGCCGCGCTGTTCTATTTCGCCAAACCGCGCTGTGTGATGGGCGGTTTCCCATCCTGTCTTGGTCTTGAACTCAACGGGTTCTGAGAGAGCTTTAAAGGCCGTTTGCCGGAGTAAAATGGGCACGGCACGGCGCGGCGGCCCTTCAATTGTATCCTTTATATCTAAGCCTTCTTCTCCCATCATTTTTTGCGCGGCATCAATATCCGCCACGCGCGGGGTGAGATGGTTCATATGCGGACCTTTGAAAGAGACGATGTCTGCAATGAGGGGATGTTCAGCGAGTAAAGCCCTATAGGTTGAGAGCTCGACATGAGCCCGTTTTCGCCACGCGAAGATACCCACAGCTTCGCGGATGAAGAGCTCGCCATCACTTGCGTCTAACCCGCAATCCGCCTCGGCTTTTTCGAGTAATTTATGTCCTGTTTCAGAAAATATGGAACGTGCAGCTAATGCCGTTTCAGCCGTTTTCCGCAATCCATCGGGCAACATATCCAGACGCAATAGGCTAGTGAACATACGGAAGGGACTAATGTTAAATCCTTCCGCTGTAATGGGCCGAAAGGCGGTTGAATGAACGGGCAGACCGGCGACGGACAAGTCATAATATCCAACGGGGTGCAAACCGAGCACCCCAAAGACCCGCCTAATGAGGGATAACTCCTCAGCCGTTCCGAGGCGAATAGCGCCATGCCGTTCACCGTCGCTGCGGATACCTTCATGCTCGGCGTTGATGCGGCCTACAATATCAATCAGGGTTCCATAGGCGGGCACTTCCGCGCGGTACATGTCCGACAAGGCTTGCGAAAAATCTGCGCGCAAATGGTCGGGGTCGCGAAAACTTTGGTTGGTCATACCCCATTGTGAGGGCTTGAGTTCGCATTGGAAACCCCGCAAGTTCAGTTTTTTCAGCTGGTGAGAATCGGATTATGAAATCAATTGCTGTTCTCGGATTAGGTAAAGTTGGCCGATTGGCGGCTCAGCTTTTGGTGGATAGTGATTTTACCGTTATCGGTGTGGATAGTGCCGCCAACCCCAAAGATTTCCCGCATGAAATCGCCGCCATCGACGTGACAGACGCTAAAGCGTTAGAGCGTATTTTTGCCCGCGTGGATGCGGTTCTCTCCTGCTTGCCTTATCATTTGAATATTGGTGTTTCGAATGTCGCCCATGCGGCAGGCATTCATTATTTTGACCTGACCGAGGATGTGCCGACAACCAATCATATTCGAGATTTGGCAAAAACCTCTAAAGGTTTGATGGCGCCGCAATGCGGGTTAGCGCCGGGTTTTGTCGGCATTGTCGGCGCGGATTTAATTGCAAAATTTGACGATTGCCGCTCTTGCCGCATGCGGGTTGGGGCCTTGCCACAAAATCCCACGGGGCTGATGGGCTATGCCTTTAACTGGTCCCCAGAAGGCGTCGTGAATGAATATTTGAATGATTGCGAAGTCATTGAAAATGGCGAACGTAAAATGGTGAGCGCCATGGAATGGCGCGAGAAAATATTTATCGAAGGGCTAGAACTCGAAGCGTTCACGACCTCAGGCGGTCTTGGAACAATGTGCGAAACCTATCTCGGGAAGGTCGCCAATCTCGATTATAAAACCATGCGCTATCCAGGGCATTTTGATTTGATGAATTTCTTCTTTCATGAGCTTCTCATGCGGGAGGACCGAAAAAAAGCCGGCGAGATTCTTGTGCATGCCAAGCCGCCCGTTAATCAGGATATCGTCTATGTTCACGTCGCCGCAGAAGGGCTGATTGACGGAAAACTGTCCCGCAAGGAATTTGTTAATGGATATAAACCGCTTATGATTGCGGGTGAAAGCCGAACGGCGATTGCTTGGACAACGGCTGGTTCTGTCGTGTCAGTCATTGAGCTGGTCAGAGACGGCAAGCTCCCGTCTAAAGGTTTCCTCAAACAAGAAGACATTCCGCTGGATGCATTGCTCTCAACGCGGACAGGGTCGTTTTATACGCGTTAGGCCGCATCCATTCCAATGTCGAAATTCGGCGCGCTATGGGTCAAGGCGCCGATGGAAATGACGTCCACACCCGTTTCTGCAAGTTCTTTGACAGTGCGTAAATTTACGCCGCCGCTGGCTTCGAGTGTTGGGGTGCGGCCTTCAAAATCGCGGGCTATTTTGACGGCGTCTTCTAACTTTTCTGGTCCCATATTATCGAGCAGCACAACATCTGGCCCCCAGACGAGTACCTTTTTTAATTGCTCTAGCGTGTCGACTTCGACGCTGACTTTGGTCATGTGATCCGCATTTTTCTTTATAGCTTTCAGGGCCGCATCGACGCCGCCTGCGAGCGCTATGTGATTGTCTTTGATCATAATCGCGGCAGAGAGGCTCTCGCGGTGGGTGAAGCCGCCGCCAGCCAAAACAGCTTGTTTTTCTAAGGCGCGCAGTCCGGGTGTGGTTTTACGCGTTGCGGCTATACGGGCCGAAGTGCCGTTTATAAGCTCGACATATTTAGACGTTAGGGTCGCAACGCCAGACATACGCCCAAGGAAATTAAGGGCGACCCGTTCCGCTGAGAGCAGAGACCGAGAGGGGCCAGACACACGGGCAATGATATCGTCAGCATCCACGCTCGAACCCGTCGGAGCAAGGGTTTCAAATTTCACGCTGGGATCAACGAGGTCATATGTCATCTGCGCGGCTTGCATGCCGGCAATGACGCCTGTTTCGCGCGCCCGCATTACGAGCGAACCTACAGCGTTTTCAGGGACCAGGAGCCGCGCCGTCACATCACCGCTATTGCCGAAATCTTCTGCAAGTGCGCGTTCGACCATGGGACGAATAACAATATTTGGAAGAGGTGTGAGATTTGTCATGACTTACCCATAGCGGAAGTTCCCGCCTTTTTAAAATTGAAATGCGAGTTGATAGTTATGCCGAAAAGGAAGCCTTAATCGCTGCGTCATCGGCCAGTAAGGTGTCTAGGTCTATACCGCGCCGCACCTTATCAAAATAGGCTAACAGCGCTTCATAAGGCGTGAATTCAACACCCGCTTTTGGGGCCAAGGTGAGGAACCAGGCGAGATAGGCGTCTGCAGCAGAATAGGTTTTGCCAACAAGCGCAGAGCGCCCATCTAAATGTTCATTCAGCCGTTGCAACCGAGACAGGCTTAGCTTCCTGAAATTATCTTTCACATCCTCTGTGGCTTCATCATAAAAAATAATGCGTAAGAGTTGCTTGTGTAATTCGGTCGCGCAAAACCCAATCCATCGCAGCATTTGAAAATATTCGGCTTGGTCAGGCGTGCGTTTGAATTCAGGATTTTGAGACTGTGATTGCACCCAGATGAGGCACGCGCTGGTTTCGGTCAGAATAGTCTCATCAGGCAATATCAAAGTGGAGACTTGCGCGAGCGGATTATGCGCTGTGAAATCGGTCCGAGCTTGCCTGCCCAATGGGGTTGGCTGGATGTCCAATGGCACATCTCCCCATCTCGCGGCTAATCTGACCGCCAGCGAGCAGGTGAAAGGCGCATGATAGAGTTTCGCAGGTTTAGCTGAGGCGGTCATAGGTCAAATAGCTTGAAACCGCTTTCTCAGCTTCCTGTTGGAAGTCTTCACGGAAATGCCCGCCGCGAGATTCTTCGCGGGCGAGAGCGGCGGTAGCGATGATGCGGCTGGCGATGAGTGGGTTCGCGCGTCCGACTTGATCTATAAATCTATCAATAAGCGAAATAAGCTCATTTAATTTTACCGCATTGCGCCGCACGCCGCATTTGGTCGTCATACCGTTGCGTAAAGCTTGGCTGACCTCTGGCTTCATAGAGAGCCAAGGTTGAAGGCGGATAGTGCCTGCGCGGCGTTCCGCCCAATCGCGGCTATTGATATAGTCCGCCGCGCGTCCGCCAAAGACAACGGCTTCTAGGAGGGAATTTGAGGCGAGGCGGTTGGCACCATGCACGCCTGTGGCGCTACATTCTCCAACTGCGATAAGGCTGTCGAGGGACGTCTGACCATAGCTGTCCGTCGCGAGCCCGCCCATGTGGTAATGCACGGCGGGCGCAACAGGGATGAGGTCTGTGCGCGGATCAATGCCTGCGCTCATGCAGCTTTCAAATACGGTCGGAAATTCTTCGTCAAAATGGCTACCAATGGCTTTGCGGCAATCCAGAAAGGGCTGTCGGCCCGCTTCAATTTCGGCAAATATCGCGCGGGCAACATCATCCCGCGGGGCCAGCTCCCCTTGCGCATGATAGTTTTGCATGAAGCGCTCGCCTCTTACATTGGTGAGAACGGCGCCTTCACCGCGTAGGGCTTCGGTCGCGAGCGGGGCAGGGTCTCGGCCAATATCAATAGCGGTGGGGTGGAATTGCACAAATTCCATATCGCGGAGTTTAGCGCCGACAACGGCGGCCATACCTAGTGCGTCGCCGCGCGCCGTGCGGGGGTTTGTTGTCACGGCAAATAATCCGCCAACCCCGCCTGTTGCCATGACAGTAATATCGGCTTCGATACCGAGCATCGCGCCTTCATCATTTCGGGCGAGCGCACCCGCAATAGCGCCGTTTCTATCTTGGAGCAGGCTTTCCGCCCGCCATCCAATGAGGCCTTCAATATGCTCAGCGGCTTGGGCGCGCTGCACCATGATTTTGATAATTTCTGCGCCTGCCGTATCGCCTTTGACGCGGGCCACGCGCGGCATGGAATGGGCGGCTTCTAGCGAGAGATAAAGCTCTCCATTTTCTTTTCGGTCAAAGGGAACGCCCAGCGCGGCAAGGTCATGGACGCGGCCCGGCCCTTCTGTCGCAAGGATGCGGGCAATTTCAGGGTCAACAAGGCCGTCGCCCGCTGCAATCGTATCTTTGGCGTGGCTTTCGGCCGTATCTTCGGGCGATAGAGCTGCCGCTATGCCGCCTTGCGCCCATGCACTCGCTGCGCCCACAGAAGAGCGCCGTGATGTCAAAACATATACGGGCCGCGGCGCGAGTTTCAGCGCAAGATAAAGACCGGCCAGCCCAGCTCCGACAACGAGGACGGAGCCAGCGGGGAGGCGTTTGGTATCAAGCGTTCCTTGAGGCATGGAAGCCCTTTAGCGAAAGGCGTAAGGCGGGCCAATGGTTATTCGCTTATATAACCTTTACGTCTTTAATCGGAAGCTCAGGATTAAAGTGGCCTTTGACGGCGTCGAATTTTACGTCGATCATGTCTTGCACGGCT
>CAZNXP010000033.1:0-13759 GCA_964576955.1 uncultured Algimonas sp. | reverse complement strand
GAAATGGAATCGGCAAAGGCCGCGAGCGTTGAACGGATCATGAAATTTTACCAGTTAGAGGTTTTGCCGCGCCTTAAGCAGGCTGGTCTTTCAGAGCAAGTCTTTCGCGCTGTTTTAACCGTCTATGCGGAGCGCATAGCCCGCGGAGCGCACGGTTCTGATAGGGTCTGTACGGTCGCCCATTTTAAGTGCTTTACGCAGGCGGCCAATATGGACATCCACGGTTCGGGCTTCGACATAAACGTCATGCCCCCAAACGGCATCAAGGAGCTGCTCTCTAGAAAAGACTTGGCCGGGCCGCCGCATGAAATGTTCGAGTAGGCGAAACTCGGTGGGGCCAAGATGAATTTCTTGGTTCGCCCGCATGACCCGATGGGCTTTGGTGTCGAGTTCTAACTCGCCAATTTTTATGCCGCCGGATAAGACATTTGATTCCGTCCGCCGCAATAAGGCGCGAATACGGGCGAAGAGTTCGGGCATCGAAAAGGGTTTAACAAGATAATCATCGGCGCCGACATCAAGCCCCGTAATCCTATCATCTTCTTCTCCGCGCGCAGATAGCATGATGATAGGAACCGAGGCAGTGTCTTCGCGGCGTCGTAGCCGCCTGCAAACTTCGACGCCAGAGAGTTTGGGTATCATCCAATCGAGCAAAATCAGGTCGGGAACGCGCTCTTTACTCATCAACAGCGCCAAATCGCCATCTTCCGCGATGGCCGTTTCAAACCCCTCGCGCTGCAGATTATATTCTAAGAGCGCTGAGATAGCGGTCTCGTCTTCCACGATGAGGACATATGGAGTCATGCAATGCTTATCCTAAGCCAGTATTGTTCTGTGGGTCACGTACGGAAAATATGACAGAAAATGAAGTACCATGAGACTGATTTTCGGCTTCGTCTCTGTGATTTGTTTTCACGAATAATCCTGCGCGGTGCCGCATCACAAGATGCTTCACAATGGCAAGGCCGAGACCTGTGCCTTTTTCCTGAGCGGGGAGGTCGCCGGCCACGCGGTAGAAGCGCTCGCCAATGCGCGGCAGGTGGGTTTTTGTAAACCCAGGGCCTTCATCTGATATAATGACGCGCCAAACGGGATTGTCTGACGGGGCGAGATTTACAATCCGCCTAAACCCAGAGCGAATATCAACAGATTCTGGGAAGGCTTGGCCCGACCAGTTTGACAGGCGCTCTAATGTGACGCGGAGCTTTGCGCCCTCCGGCGAGAGTTTAATGCCGTTTTCCATGAGATTGAGAAAGAGCTGGATACATTCATCCGTTTTTCCGGAGGTGAGGGCGGTCTTCTCTACTGGCAAGCTAATTGACAGGGAGACGCCTTTATCTTTGGCCAGCAAAAGAAGGGAATCCTGCGCAGCTTTTATCGCCTTGCATAAGTCTGCCGAGGCGGAGGGCGGTAGATGCTCGCGGCTCTCGATACTCCGCAGTGACAGAAGGTCTGTCACCAAACGCTCCATGCGCTCGGCTTGTTCCGCCATAATCTTTAGAAATTTCTCTCGTGCTGTGGGGTCATCTTTTGCATGGCCGCGCAAAGTTTCGATAATGCCTTTCATGGAAGCAATTGGTGTTTTCAACTCATGACTCGCATTTGCGAGGAAATCTGCGCGCTGTTCTCGGCTAACACGGGATTGCGTTCTATCGGCAAGAACGCCAAAAATAACGGACGTAGATTTATCATCTAAATCAATAGAAATGGCCTGAGAAAAATCCACATCTATAAATCGTTCCGTCGGGTGTAAGAGATGGACGGAAAGTGAGGGCGGAATTTCGCCGTCAAAGGCCCGCGCAATATATGATCTGACCTCCGTTGCGCGAAGATAAGCGCCAATCGGTTTTCCGATCATGTCGGGCGAGAGTAGCCGAAAAGCGCCCTCATTCGCGTATAAGACAATGGCATTCCGATCGAGAACAATAATGGCGCGCGGCAGGGCATCTGCCAATGTCTCTAAAGTGCGGGTTTTTATATTCGTCACGTTTCTAGGGATTGGTTTTTTTGAGGCCGAAGACCTTCCGAATATCCGCCTATATATCCAAAGGGCTAAGCAGGCGAAAGCGAGAACCAAAACTGTCGTTAAAACACTGGCCTCTGATAAGAGTGCAAGTGCTAGAATTGACAGGCCAAAAATACTACCGACGACGAGTCGGTCTGGTTCTAACAAAAATTGTTTTAGAGAGGGCTGCACAGTGAGCTCTAATATCCAATCCAGATTTGAATTATGTCAATGACCTATCTGGAAAGGGCCGTAAAATATAGATGAATTTCCAGCGCACTATTGATATTAAAGCGCTGGAACGTCGCATAATCGCGATTTTCATCAAAAATTGGACATATTAACCCGCAAATTTGACTAAAATAACTCGACCCTAAAAATTGGTAAGTTTTATCGTTTTTCAATAATATTTGATTGACTTTCGCTAAAGTTCGCCTAGTGACAGCCTATGCACGTTAAAGATGCCATTGTGAATAAATTTCGACGAACGGTTTCCGTTTCTGTGATGACGCTTGTGTTATCGGGTTGTACGTCTCTTTCCTTAAAGCCCGAGCCGACGCGGGTTGAACCGCAGGCCGAAGCGACCGCAGATGTCCCGCCGCCGCAAGACTGGGTTGTACCCGCACCTGACGCGCTGCCAGCCACTGATTGGGTGCGAGCATTTCCCGATCCAATCCTTATTGAGTTGGTCGATGAAGCTTTGCGCGAAAATACAAATATTGGCGCAGCCTATGCGGCATTAGACGCCGCGATTGCGCTGGAGAAAATTAGCCGCGCGGACCGCGTGCCCTCTGTGGCTGGAAGTGTGGATATATCGCGCAGTGAATTTGCGAATGAGTTTCTGACAGATAACACAAATATTGGTGCGGGGCTAAATGCGAGTTGGGAGCCTGACCTTTGGGGCCGGATTGCTGACCGCATCGACGCCTCAGAACTTGCGTCAGAAGCAGCGGCTAGCGACATTGCGGGCGCGCGCCTTTCTATCACTGGGCAGGTGGCGCAAAATTGGTTTGGTCTTATCGAGGCTAAGCTTTTAGTGGATTTATCTGAAAGAGAAATCGAAACCCAAGAACGGGCGCTAAGATTGACGCAGCGGCGGTTTCAATCTGGCCTGTCAGGGAGTGAAGACGTAAGATTAGTGCGCTCAAGCGTGGCGCAGGCGCAGGCTTTGCAAGCCTCGCGGCGACAAAACCTATCTCTACTATCCCGCCAATTGGAAATTCTTTTAACGCGATATCCCGCGAGCGCCCTTGAGGCCTCTTCCGATTTACCGGAATTACCTCCGCTGACAGGAGCGGGCGCGCCCCGTTATATTTTAACGCAAAGACCGGACCTAATCGCCGCAGAACGCCGTCTCGCTGAACAGGGTTTTGAAATTGATTTAGCCAAAAAAGCGCTGCGGCCAAGCTTATCTTTATCCGGGTCGACCTCCGGCTCTGGAGGCGGCTTAGAGAGTCTTTTCGATATTGATGCTTTAGTGGCGAACCTCGCCTCCAATTTGTCGGCTCCGATTTTTCAAGGCGGGCGTTTGCGTGCCAATGTCGAAGTGCAAGAGGCTATTCTTAGGCAGCAATTACAATCATATATTGGCACGGTTTTGCAGGCCTATTTCGATGTTGAAAATGCATTAGATAGCGAAACACGTCTGGAGGAGACGGAAAGAGCGCTCCGCGTGGCGGTCGATGAATCTTTGGAGGCTGAAAACCGTCTTGCATTGCGCTATACTGAAGGCCTCGCGACGATTTTGCAGCTACTAGACGCGCAAACACGTCGCTTATCCGCTGAGGGTCAGCTGATATCTGCGCGTGCAGAGCGATTACAAAATCGTGTAAGATTACATCTTGCATTAGGGGGTGGCGCGTATGGAGATATACCGCCAGATGCATTTCCAGCTTTTTTGAGAGATCAAGGTTAGTAAGATGACAACATCATCACCAGATTATTCAATGCCTGAAAAACAAGGCGGATTTCTTCGTAAATTGCTGGTGATTGCGGTGCCGATTTTGATTGTCGTCGGTTTTATAGTCGCGACATCGGCCTATATTAGTGCAAATAAAAAACCCAAAGAGAAGAAGAAAAATTTCAATACTTTGGCGGTTATTGCCGATTATGCTAAGTCTGAAAATGTTCAGTTGAAAGTCCGAACACAGGGCGAAGCTCGCCCGCAAATTGAAATTGACCTTGTTCCCGAAGTTGGCGGAAAGATTGTCTATGTCTCTCCCAATTTTATTGAGGGCGGTATATTTAGGAAAGATGAGGTGCTGCTTCGCATTGAAGATGCAGATTTCAAAGTGGGCGTTATTCGCGCCGAAGCGGGTGTGGCGCAGGCAGAACAGGTCCTAATTCGAGAAGAAGCCGAAGGCGCAATCGCGCGTCAAGATTACGCGGAATTGGGACGCGGTGAACCAACCCCGCTGGCTTTGCGCCTGCCGCAACAAGCCCAAGCGCGGGCCTCCTTACAGGCTGCGATGGCAGAATTAGAAGCGGCAAAGCTAAATTTGTCGCGGACGGAAGTTCGCGCGCCTTTTTCAGGACGGGTCCGCAATAAGGCCTCTGATTTAGGCCAATTTGTCAATCCAGGTAGCCCCCTGGGACGGATATTCTCGACCAATGTTGTGGAAGTGCGATTGCCATTATCCGATGATCAATTAGCCAAATTGGATTTGCCATTGGCTTATGTGGCGAAGAGCCGGTCAGAGGCGCCTAAAGTTGATCTAAGCTGTGTTGTGGCCGGAAAAGTCCATTACTGGGAAGGCCGTATTATGCGGACAGATTCCACTTTTGATACGGCGTCCCGCGCCCTATTTGCGATTGTTGAAGTGGTGGACCCATATGGAAAAGGGTCCTCTTCAGAGGGGGTGCCCTTGGCTCCAGGATTATTTGTCGATGCGAATATAGACGGAAAATTCTTTGAAAATGTCATTACCATCCCGCGAGATGGTCTGCGGCCTCAAGATGAGGTTTATATCGTGGATAATGTCGGCCAAGCCGAAATTCGGACTGTTTCGGTGTTGGATACGACGTCAGAACGGGCCGTTTTGACAAGCGGTGTTGAAGCTGGAGATCTCGTTGTTCTATCCCCGATGGAGCGCTCCCGTGTCGAAATCACATTGAAAGTGCTAGATGTAAATAATCCCAACACAGTTTTAGTCGACCCGCCTAAGCCAGATTGGCAAAAAGAAGACAAGTCTAAAGAGGAGGACGGAAAGTCTTCCGGCAAAAAGAAGAAAAAGTCTAACGCTGATAGCAATCCTGCTGAGGAGAATTAGGCATGAGAGGTTTAATTGCATGGTTCGTTAAGAACCCAGTTGCAGCAAATCTGCTGATGGTTGCCATGTTTGTCAGCGGCATTTTTGGCTTTTCAAAATTAGAGCGAGAATTTATTCCGGGTGTCACGGCCAATGGAATGACTGTTAGCGTGGCATGGAACGGCGCGTCGCCGCGCGATGTGAATGAGCAAATCGTGACGCGCGTTGAAGAGGCCGTGGATGGACTCGACGGTATTGATTACATTGAAGCCAATGCCAGCGAGGGCAGCGCGTCAATTAATATTCGTACAAAGCTCGGGATAGACTATGATAAGGTGCTGGATGAAGTCAAAAATCGGGTAGACGGTATCCAAAACCTGCCACCAGACTCGTTTCGGCCTCAAGTTTTCCGGTGGGATGTTCCTGTCGATATTATGTATCTTGCTTTACATGGGCAAGTTGATCGCTTGACGTTGCAGCGTGCTGGTAATGACCTCCGGCTGAAAATCACACAAGTCCCTGGGTTGCAGCTCACAGAACAGCTTACCAAGGTGCCCGAACAGGTCACGATTGAAATATCAGAAGAAGCCCTGCGTCGGTATAACTTGACATTTAGCCAAGTCAGCCAAGCGATTTCGGGCTCCTCGGTAAATTTATCCGCAGGCACGGTTGAGACAACAGGCGGAAATCTCCAACTTCGCGCTCGCAATCTCGCAAACACGCAAGCGGATTTTGAAAATATTATTATTCGCCAAACAACAGACGGCGGCGTTATTAGAATTGGCGACGTTGCAAATGTCATTGACGGTTTTGATGATGATAAATTTGCGGCCGCCTTTCGCGGACAGCCAGCTGCGATTTTCCGGGTCGTCTCGCCTGAGAAGTCGAATATTTCAGAAGCTGGCATCAATATCAAAAAATTTGAAGAAGAAATTAAAGAGACGCTTCCGCCCGGCTTGTCATTTAGTGTCTGGATCGATCAGTCAGAAACATTTGATAGCCGGATGTCTTTGATTTCGGGAAATGCCATTTCAGGCATGATTTTGGTTCTCATCATTCTCATGCTCTTCCTCAGGCCAAAAGTTGCTTTTTGGGTAACCATGGGGATTGCCGCCGCTTTCGCAGGGGCGCTGGCCGTCGCGCCGGCAATTGGCATTACGCTGAATATGATTTCGCTCTTCGCGTTCTTACTCGTGATTGGCATTGTTGTTGATGACGCGATTGTTGTTGGTGAGAGTATTCATTTCCACGTCGAGAACGGTATTGACGGCGAAAGAGGCGCGGTGGCCGGCGCAAGCATGGTGGTCAAACCCGTTTATTTTGCGGTGATCACAACCATCATGATGTTTGTTCCTATGATGTTACTGACGGGTCCCATTCGGTCAATGTTTGAGCAAATCAGCTTTGTTGTAATCGCGGTGCTAATTTTCTCCCTAATCGAAGCTTTCTTTATTTTGCCAGCCCATTTGCGGCATCTAAAGCCCGTCGACCCAAATAAGGTTCGAGGTATACTGAAGTTCCAGCATAGATTAGCGGAAAGTTTGAACACTTTTGCGCGGGTGGTTTTTCGTCCCTTTATCGCAAAGCTTCTCTATTACAGATATATTACCCTGTCCGTGTTTGTCGGACTCATGGCCATGGCGATCATGTTGTTGCAGTCCGGAATCGCGCCCTCGGCCTTTTTGCCTGAAGTTGAAGGCGATTTTATATCGGTCAATATACGCTTTCCGGAAGGGACCACATTTGAACGACGGGAACAAGTCCGGCAGCAGCTTGACGATGGTATTGCAAGGCTAAATCAAGACTCTGAAAAGCTGTTTGGCACCGAAGGCGGAATGATTGAAAATCCCGGCACCTTTACCAATAGACGTGCAGTACAAGGATTCTTGGGCTTGCTCGAAAGTAAGGATAGAAACAATGTATCAACCCGTGAAATCGCTGATAAACTGGAAGAATATGTAGGCCCCGTTAGCGATGCGTTTAATACGACTTATGGGTCCACAGAAGGCGGCTTTGGCGGCTTCGACGGAATAAGATATGCGGTGGCGTCTGAGAATGAAGATGACCTTCGCGCCGCGGTGCTCGATCTTAAGGAAGAAATTGGGACCTATGAAGGGGTCGTCGTAACGTTCGACAATTTGGAGAGCTCGGCTTCAGAAATCCAATTTAATATGAAACCGGGCGCTGAGACGCTAGGGATAACGCTCCAGGATGTCTCCCTTCAGGTTCGTCAGGCCTTCTTTGGGCAAGAGGTACAACGCTTGCCGCGAAATGGTGAAGATGTTCGGGTTATGGTCCGCTATCCTCTGGAAGCGCGAGAGAGTATTGATAGTTTAAATGACTTACGTATTCGCGGGGCTAATGGACTTGAGGTGCCGCTTTATTCTGTCGCAGACGTAAGCTTTGCAGAAGGCGTGTCGCGTATTGAACGACGAGACCGAAAACAGGTAGCCTATACGGGTGCACGCGTGCGCGGAAATCAACAGGTTAAAGGGGAAATTAGAAAACAAATTGATGAGGATTTCTTTCCGCAATGGAAACTCCGTCATCCTAATGTTGAAAAAATCAACGTCGATGATGATGAAATTCAGCAAACATTTATGCGTGAAATATCGATCAGTGGCATCGCTATTTTATTCATGATGTATGGCTTGCTCGCGATCGCCTTTAAGTCTTACTCTCAGCCTCTCTTAATCATGATCGCGATTCCCTTCGCCTTTATTGGGATGATTTTTGGGAATTTGATCACGGATGTTCCCTTTGGAATTATGAGCCTATTTGGCTTTTTTGCGGCGTCCGGTGTTGCGGTAAATGATAACCTCGTCCTGATTGATTATGTGAACCGGTTGCGGGACAAGGGCGTCGGGGCTTATCAGGCTATGCTTGATGCTTGTGTGGCGCGTTTCCGTCCTATTCTTCTGACATCAGTGACAACATTTATTGGCATCACGCCAATTTTATTTGAAACTTCGACGCAAAGTGAGTTTCTCAAGCCCATGGTTGTCGCTTTGGCATTTGGGGTCTTATTTGACTTCTTCCTAACCTTGATGTTGGTTCCAGCCATGTATGGTATTGGCGTTGATATTTCGCGGTTCTTTAAAGGGCTCTGGACTGGTGTGAAACAAGCGCCGCTCGGGTCGCAATATGATCCGGATATGATACTTGCGCTTGAAGGCATGGATATAGAAGATGATGTTGAACCTGCGACAAACATAACAGTTAATGCGCAGCCGCGTCCTGCAGAATAGATTTAAATTTTCGGAGAGAAGATATGAAATTGAAAACAATAATGGGGGCCAGTTTAACTGCGCTCGCCTTAACGCTCGCGGCTTGCGATAGCGGGTCAAAAATAGACACAGAAAGCGCGGTAAAGACAGCGCATGTTCCGTCGGGAAATGCCATTTTAGGCAGTTTCGGCATTGCAACGGAACATATGGATAAGACGGTAAATCCTGGTGATAATTTTTATGCCTTCGTCAATGGAAATTGGTTGGCCAAGACTGAAATCCCTTCGGATAAATCGGCCTATGGTTCTTTCACAATCCTAAGAGATAAATCCGAGAAACGGGTTCGAGAAATTATTGAAAGCGCGGCGACAAAAGCAAATCCAAGCGCGGATGAAAAACGCATTGGCGATTTTTACAATGCCTATTTAAATACGGACCGAATTGAGAAAATGGGTCTCAAACCTATCCAAAAAGATTTGAACCGGATTAAAGCTGCGAAATCACATGATGATATTTTAAAGCTGATGTCGGATGCGAAACTCGGTCTGGCGTCACCTGTCGCGCCTTTCGTTTATATCGATTTCAAGCAGAATGACCAATATATAACATATCTTGGACAATCTGGCCTCTCGCTGCCTAATCGCGATTATTATTTTGATGAAAGCGAAAAGGGACAAAGAATTCTGAAAGGCTATAGAAAGCTGGCGGCAACAATGTTGAAAGAAGCGGGTGTTGAAAAAGCCAATTCCCGCGCCAAGAAAGTGCTCGCCTTTGAAACCCGCTTGGCAGAAGGTCACTGGTCACGCGTGCAGCAGCGCAATCGAGATCTTCTATATAATAAGATGAGCCTTGCGGAACTCACAGAATTCGCGCCCGGTGTAGATTGGGCCATGATGCTCAAAGAGAGCGGTCTTGGTGGACAAGACACGCTCGTCATCCGCGAGAAATCTGCGATTGAAAATGCCGCGAAGGTTTTTGCAGATACGCCAGTGAATGTTCTTAAAGACTATTTGACGGTCAGCTTATTAAACGGCCATGCCGCTCTTTTGCCTGCACGTATTGATGAGGCGCAATTTGACTTTTATGGAAAAACCCTTCGCGATCAGGCAGAGCAACGTCCGCGCTGGAAACGGGCCGTATCCTCTGTGAACGGGACGTTAGGCGAAGTTGTCGGCAAGGTTTATGTCGCAGAACATTTCCCGCCGGCCTCTAAGGCGCAAATGGACAGGCTGATTGAAAACCTGAGAAGCGCCTTCAAAGACGGCATTGATGGTCTGGATTGGATGGACGATGCGACCAAAGAGCAAGCGCAATATAAGCTCCGGAAGTTTAATCCAAAAATCGGATATCCTGACCGCTGGGAGACCTATGAAGGTCTTCAGGTCGCGAAAGATGACCTTGTTGGCACCGTTCAATCAGCCCGTGCATGGGAATGGGAAGATTCTATTGGCCAGCTTGGTCAACCTATCGACCGCGACGAATGGGGCATGACGCCTCAGACCGTGAATGCTTATTACAACGCAGCTCTAAACGAGATCGTTTTCCCGGCCGCGATTTTGGATGCGCCCTTCTTTGATCCCAATGCTGACCCTGCCGTAAATTACGGCGGCATCGGCGCGGTTATCGGCCATGAGATGGGCCACGGCTTTGACGATCAAGGCCGGAAATCTGATGGTGATGGCGTACAGCGTGACTGGTGGACGCCAGAAGATGCAGAAGCCTATGTCGCGCGCGCTAAAGCCCTCGCGGATCAATATAGCGAGTTTGAACCTTTGCCGGGCGAAAACCTCAACGGTAATCTTGGCCTCGGCGAAAATATCGGCGACTTAACGGGCGTAACCATGGCTTATGAAGCTTATAAGCGCTCGCTAAATGGTAAAGAAGCTCCCGTGATTGATGGCTTTACGGGTGACCAACGTTTCTTCATGGCTTGGGCACAGGTCTGGGCGATTAAATGGAAAGAGGCGGCTCTGTCGGCGCAAATTAAAAATGGCCCGCATAGTCCCGGTGAGTTCCGGGCCAATGGGATTGTTCGTAATTTCCAACCTTGGTATGATGCCTTTGATGTGAAACCCGGTGACGCCATGTATATCCCGCCAGAGAAGCGCGTCAAAATTTGGTAATTAAATACATAGGCGGCCTTCGCGGGTCGCCTAATTTTTTTGGATGGCGATCCTCATTGGCCCAGCGGATAAATCGGGCTGGACAATACTGGGCACCCTTTTATGGATATTGTGCCTTATGAAATACATTACTCATATCGATGGACTTAGAGCCCTTGCTTGCGTCTTGGTTCTTTTTTTCCATTTTAAGATGCCTGGATTGGAATATGGCTATCTTGGAGTTGATGTCTTTTTTGTCATAAGCGGATTTCTCATCACAGCCAGTATCTTGTCGGAAGTAGAAAAAGGCGAATTTAGGTTTTTTCGATTTTCGGCGCGAAGAATAATAAGGCTGTTTCCAGCGCTATTCATTACCATATTGGTAACGACCATCATCATTTTATTTTTAGTTCCCCAATCCGAACTCAAGCAACATATACATTCGGCGATTGCGTCCGTTTTTTATGTTTCGAACATTCTTTTTTATAGCCAAGCTGGGTATTTTGATGAGCTATCAATCAATAAGCCCTTTTTACATACGTGGTCATTATCAGTTGAGGAGCAGTTTTACCTCTTTTGGCCATTTGTAATATTATTTACCCATAAAATTATTCGAAACAAAATTTTGATTTTGTCTTTAGTGGTGGGACTTAGTCTTGCTGCATTTATTTTCGTGCAGAGCTTTGACGATTCCGCAGGCTTCTATATTTTTATTTTTCGAGCCTGGGAGTTTGGTGTTGGGGGGCTGGCTTACTTAATTCAAAGACAATTTACTTTGCCAAGAGACCCTAAGACTAAATTTCTTATATTTACTCTGCCGATAGTGATGGTCGCCGCAATAATATGTGCTCAATATTTCGCGGTTAACTTCATTTATATCAGCATCATTGTCGTTATTTTTTCGGCTATGATACTCATAGAAAAAGAGAGTAAAATATTTGACTTTAGCCTTAATAACGCCGTGGTTAGGTTTCTTGGCCGTATCAGTTACTCTCTATATTTAGTTCATTGGCCAATTGTTTTCTTTTATAATTTTTATTTTGAAGTTGATGGCAGTCCATTCAGTATTGCGATTTTGTCTGCCATATCTCTGGTGGCGGCCCTTATCTTATATAATTTGGTTGAAAGGCCGAGTGTGAAATTCAAGAGTGAGCTTTCCTCGCCCGTGGTCTTTTCTTCATATTTAATTACAGCGCTTTTGTTCACTGTTTTCGTGACAATAATTCCAGCTAAGAAATCAACTCTTGAATTGAGTGATAAAGACGAGATGGATATTTTGTTGGAGACGCTTGTAACCTCGAAGGAAAAAAGAAAATTAGCCATTAAACTTACCCAATCGGAGGCTATCGACCCTGAAAAGGCTAGCGCCCATTATGCGTTAATTGGCGATAGTATGGCGAACGATTATTATGTCATTTTCAGTAAAGCGGTACCTAATGTCTATATCGAAAAAAAGACTTTCAATGGGTGTCGGCCTTTGTTGGATTTTCATGATCCAATCTATAGCCCTACCCAAAGAAAACGGTGTGAAAAATACACTGAAGAATTGTTCGAATGGCTAAAGCTTAATCAAGGCAAACTAGATGGGATCATCATTGAGTCCAACTGGAGTAATTATTCGATGCCCCATATAAATAGGACCGTTGATTTTTTACGTGAGAGAGATTTTGAGGTTTACATTTTGGAGCCGCGCGTAGCTGTCAAAGGCGGCGTTGTTGCGTCGGCGAAACGTAACCCGACTTTAGAAATGTTCCGCGATGATATGATCAAAAAAGCTCTCTGGGAAAAAGCTAAATTTCAAAGTGATCATATTAATCAGATTGACGGGGTAACTGTAATTCAAACACAAAAGCTTCAATGCAATGAAGCGAAGGACAGTTGCCCGAATTTGTTGCCTGATAGCAATAATCCTATCATTTATGATTATAATCATTTTACCGTAGAAACATTTGAGTATTTTGCGGAAAATATGCGCCCGACTCTAGAAAAATTATTTCTTGCGACCGACTGATAGCCTAGAGAGGCCCCGTCGCCGCGCGCCTAATCCTTCTCATCCTATGGCATAGTTACCCCAATCTCGGTTGAATAAATATGATTTGACTTAATTAGCATTTATGCTAATTAGCGATTATGCAAAATAAGGTTTTCAAAGCGCTGAGCCATCCCGACCGCCGCCACCTATTGAGCTTGCTCCGTGAGGGACCGCAACAAGCTGGAGAGCTTGCGAAAGCCTTTGACGCGAGTTGGCCGACGATGAGCCGCCATCTCGCAGTTTTAAAGGACGCTGAACTTGTAACGGCTGAACGGCAAGGGACTGTCATTCTTTACCGCGTCAATACGTCGGTTTTGGAAGATGCCGCCGGGGCTTTGCTGTCGCTTATCAATCACAGAAAAGGGGACGAAACATGATTCGTAAAGGTCTGATTTGGAGCGGGATTTCTCTCGCAATTATGTTGGCGATAATTTTGTGGGTTGGCGCGCAGCTGCCGACGAACGGAAAAATCCCCGTGCATTTTGACGCGACGGGAACCCCAGATCGTTATGGATCTAAATCCGAAGCAATGCTGGTATTTTGGATGATTTGGGGCACCACATTATTCACCGCGGCTCTTTTGGCTGGCCTGCCTAAAATCATGCCGCGACAAGCCAATTTTGAAAAATCAGCTAAAGCCTATTTGGTGTGTTGGTATGGCCTGCTTATTCTTATGCTGGCCGTAACCGTGCTTATGGCTTGGATGTTTTTGAAATCGACGACAACGGCGACTGTCGGAACCGCGCCAATCAAAGCCATCTTCATTGGGGTGGGATTGTTATTTATTGTAATTGGAAATTATTTACCGAAAACGCGTTCAAACTGGTTGATTGGCATTCGCACACCTTGGACCTTGTCGAGCGATATCACCTGGGAAAAAACGCATAGGATGGGGGGGCGGCTTTTCTTAGGGGGCGGTCTCTTGATGATTATAGCATCTATTTTCCTGCCATTAGAATTTGCGATCGCCCTATCCCTGATCTCGTCTTTAGGCGTCGCGTTTGTCTCAATAACTTATTCCTGGTGGGTTTGGCGGACTGCCAATGACCGTAAAGATAGCACAAATTTTATGGAGTAAAATTGATGTAGCGGCATCTTACTCAAAGGAATTTTTTCATCATCCCAATCATTTTGCGGGTTTTATC
>CAZNXP010000032.1:0-13798 GCA_964576955.1 uncultured Algimonas sp. | reverse complement strand
TTTCAAAAAGCCCTCTACCTGACCCATCCGTAATGCCGTTAGCTGTTGTATCGGCTCTTATGCGGGGTTAGGTTCGACCAAATTTATATGGTGCTTTGCGCGCTGCTGATTCAAGGACCGAAACGTGGTCGATTTTATCAATGAAGTGGAAGAGGAACTCCGTAAGGACGACTATAACCGCTTACTTAAAAAATATGGCCCTGCGATTGGGGTTGTTCTATTTCTCATTATCGCGGGAACGGGGTTTCTCGAATATAGGAAATATGCGGCTGACAAAAAGGCGCAAGCCGTCTCCGCTATTTATACCTCTGCTGATAAACAGTTGGACGATGGTAGCCAAGATGAAGCCGTGGCCGCCTTTATTGATCTAGGCGCAACAGGGCCGCAAGGATATGCGGGGCTGTCATTCATGCGCGCTGCAGCAATTCGTGAAGATCAAGGGGACCTTTTGGGCGCGGTGAGGCTTTTTGACAAGGCGGCTGAGGCTTTCACTATCCCGCGTCATAAGCAATTGGCGCAATTGAAAGCCGCCTATCTTCTCGCGGATCAGGGGGCTTATTCAGATGTTGTCGCCCGCGTGACAGCTCTGGCAGAAACAGAAGCGCCTTACGAATTTTTAGCGCGAGAATTACTGGGATTCGCCCATGCGGAGTCTGGAGACCAGGCTTCAGCGCGCGAGCAATTTGCTTATTTGACGTCGATTCCCGGCGTTCCAGAGACGGTGAAACAACGCGCGGAACAATCTATGGCATTGATAGGGACAAAGGCTGCACTTTCGGCTCCTCAACCAATTTCTGAACCCGCTACTGAAACGCAGGAAGATGCGACCGATGAAGAATAATACTCTCCTTCTAACAGCTATTTGTGCGAGCTTATTGTCTGCCTGCCAGACATTGGATGCGATTAATCCCTTTGACAAAACCGATAAGGAATTGCGGGAGGAGCAAGGTGAGGTCGCAGGTGATGACCAGCGGATTTCAATTTTGGAATTGTCGGAGACCTTAAAAGTCGCTGATGCGTCCACAACTGCCCCAGTCATTCTGCCCGACCCATATGTGAATATAGATTGGCCACAAGCCGGGGGAAATGTCGCCCACGTTGTCCAGCATACAGGCGCGTCAGGTCCATTGGAGAAAGTACGTTCCATTGATATTGGCGAGGGATCAGGCCGCAAAGGGCGTATTGTTGCGCCGCCAGTCGTGGCCGGCGGGACAATCTTCACAGTCGATTCTCGGTATAAAGTTTCTGCGTTTGACGAAGCGTCAGGCGATGAGATTTGGCGATATAAAATTGAAGCGATTGAGCGTTCCGCAACGCGGGAAGGCAAAACGAGTTTCATTGACCGCGTGAGAGACCCTTTGACCTTCACTGATGGCGACGGCAGCGATAAGGAAGGTGTCGGCGGTGGCGTGGCGTTTGCAAATAATAGAATCTTTGTTGCTTCAGGCCTCGGTAAAATGGTCGCGCTCGACGCATCGACAGGCGCTGTTGTCTGGGAACGCGAAACGCGGGTGCCGTTAAATTCTGTCCCGACTGTCGATAATGGCCGCCTTTTCGTCATTTCGGATGACAACGAACTATTCGCTATGAATGCCGAAACGGGTGAGGTGCTTTGGACCTATCAAGGCATTACCGAAACGGCCTCTATGCTAACATCTCCTGCGCCCGCCGTTGTTGATGATGTCGTAATTGCGCCGTTTTCATCGGGTGAATTAATTGCCTTGCGCGTGCAAAATGGCGGCGTGCTTTGGCAGGATGCTTTGTCATCCACCGCGCGCCTTACCCCGCTCGCCTCTTTGAATGATATTTCAGGCGGCCCAGCTGTCGCCGATGGATATGTGATAGCAACGGCGCAAAGCGGCGTGATGACAGCGTTTGACTTGCGCACCGGACAGCGGGTCTGGTCACAGCCTGCGGGGTCTTTGTCTATCCCACTCATCGCGGCAGATGTTGTCTTTACCGTCACGACATCTGGCCAAGTGGCCGCATTGAGTAAATTGGACGGGACGGTCCATTGGATACAACAATTAGAGAATTTCAAAAACGCGAAGAAGCGCAAAGAGCGGACGGTCTGGACTGGACCTTTGCTGGCGGGCAACCGTCTTCTTGTCGCAAGTTCAAAGGGGGAGGTCGTCGTGATCGACCCTCGCTCTGGCTCTATTTTGAAAGAAGAAAAGGTTGGCGGGCCAGTATTTGTTCCGCCCGTTATTGCCAATGAGACCGTCTATATATTGACCGACGAGGCAAAGCTCGTCGCGTTAAGATAAACCCATGGCGCGGAAACGGCGCTATGAGGACGAGGATGAGGCTGAGTTAGAAAACACCCGTCCTGCTCGTATTGCCGTCATTGGTCGCCCCAATGTTGGCAAATCGACATTGTTTAACCGCATGGCCGGAAAAAAACTCGCCATTGTGAATGATACGCCTGGCGTCACCCGAGATGTGCGCGAGACGAAATCGCGCCTGCGCGGTCATGATATGACCTTGATGGATACGGCGGGATTTGAAAATGCGACGGGTGATAAATTAGAAGCCCGCATGCGAAGCCAAACGGAAGAGGCGGTTGTTGGCGCGGATGTCTTGCTCTTCGTCTATGATGCCCGCGAAGGCGTCACGCCGCTCGATCGAATATTTGCCGAATTTGTCCGTAAGCAGGGAAAACCAACAGTCTTAGTCGCGAATAAATGCGAAAGCGGTGCGGCGGATAGCGGTATTAATGAAGGCTATGCGCTCGGCATGGGCGACCCCGTGGAAGTCGCAGCAGAACATAATATCGGCATGGTGGACCTAGATGATGCGGTTGAGCTGGCCCTGCGAGAAGTGAAGCTAGAAGCTGACCCCGAACCGATAGATACATCTGAAGCCCCCGTTCGGATTGCTTTTGTAGGCCGTCCTAATGCGGGCAAATCGACCCTCATCAATACGTTGATTGGGCAGGACCGTTTGCTGACAGGGCCAGAAGCGGGCGTGACCCGCGATTCCATCACGATTGATTATGTCTGGCAAGACCGCCGTGTGCAGTTCCATGATACGGCGGGTATGCGCAAAAAAGCCAAGGTGCAAGAAACGCTCGAACGGATGAGTGTTCAAGACACATTGCGCGCGATTAAATTTGCGCAGGTCGTTGTGCTGCTAATGGATGCGACATCGCCTTTTGATAAACAGGATTTGCAGATTGCCGATTTGTGTGAACGCGAGGGACGCGCGCTTGTGATTGGCGTGACCAAATGGGATTTGGTGCAAAATAAATCCGAAATGTCCAAAGCCTTGCGCGAGACGGCAGTGCGCCTCTTGCCGCAGCTTAAAGGGATTCCCGTTGTGATGTTCTCTGGCCTGACGGGGAAGTCCGTCGACCGCCTCTTACCCGCTATTGAGCGCGTGCAAATTGATTGGTCTGTAAAAGTCAAAACATCTGAGCTCAATGATTGGTTGATGGAAAAAGTGGCGCGCCATCCGCCGCCCGCCGTTAATGGGCGCCGCATTAAACCGAAATATATCAGCCAGACGAAAACGCGCCCGCCGACATTCGTGTTAAAATGCTCGCGCGCAAATAAATTGCCAGAGACCTATAGGCGCTATCTCGTCAATGGGTTGCGCGAGGATTTTGATCTTTGGGGCATTCCTATTCGTCTTTATATTAAAGCCGATAGCAATCCCTATGACACGGATAAGCGCATCCAAGGCAAAGAACGTCTGGGCCGCGTGAAAAAAGGCCGCGAAGATGTCGGCCGCGTGAAGAAACATCCTCGCAAGGATAAAGATAAAGGATAGCACTCTTTGAAGACGCGGAAACATCCACCTCTCTTACGCCATATCCAGCAGCTACAAGGCGACCGTCCGTGGGGGTCATTTCTTGATGCGGGAACGGGCGTGCAATCTATACGCTGGGTCGCAGATTTAAAGACGGAGCAATGGACAGCCATATCCGCTTCACTGCCGCATGCGGAACAGGTGAGGGCCGCAATTAAGCAAAAACAACGCCCGAATGACCGCGTTGTTCTCGGCAATTGGGTGGACCCCAATCTGCTCAAAGGCGAGCGTTTTGATACGGTCTTGGCAGATTATCTGCTGGGCGCTATCGAAGGTTTTGCGCCCTATTATCAGCCCTATTTATTTAAACGCTTAAGGCCGCTTACGCGCGGGCGGCTTTATGTAAAAGGTCTCGAGCCTTATGTGCCAATCTCGCGCCCAGACACGGACGCGGCGCGCATCCTTTGGGAGATTGGGCGTTTTCGTGACGCCTGTATGTTGCATGGCGGCGCCATACCTTACCGCGAATATCCCGCAGGATGGGTCGTCGACAATTTGCGGATGACCGGTTTTGAGGTGCTTGAAGTCAAACATTTCGACATTCGGCATAAGGCTTTATTCGTCAATGCACAGATAGATATCTGCGCGCCTATGCTCGAAAAATTAGAAGACCGAAATCTCGCTGCGGCGTTAAAGGGGCGGGGGGAAACCCTACGTACCGAGGCCTTAGAGATTATAAAATCCGAAGGCGCTCTGAACGCAGGCCGTAATTATTTAATTGCAGCGAAGCCCGTTTGAGTGGTAGCTGAGACCAGATATCATGTAAAACTTTCTGGGGTCTATATACTTGTGCGACCCAATGGATCGTTTTTTTAATCTCATCCACGACAATCTTTATGAGAACCCCCATTCGAGGTGGGGAGGCGTGTTATAAGCGGCGCTCATTAAATGTTATTGGACAAGAATTTTATGATTAAAGTTAAAGAAGAGAACCAGAACTACGTGGTGATGGAATTTCAATTAGGTCGAAACGGTTGCGATGTCTCTCGTTCAGATGGAAACTATTTAAGTTACGAGGACGCAATGGCCTGCGCTAGCAGGTATGAAGAAAACTTAACAAGCGAGAACCACGTTGTTGTGATTACCAAAGTCGAAGGCGCGAGCGACAAGTATCACGCAAACGCTTATTCGTTAGATTAAGTGATAATGTTTAAAGTTATCCACAGAACGCGAACCAAGCGGTTCGCGCTCACACAATACTCGAAAAGGCAGAATCCGTCCACCCCCAGTGAGAAAAATTTATAGCGATTAGCTTCATACCGAAAGCAGGCAACGTGCTGCGATGCAACTTCGCAGGAATGAGGACAACCACAATTACCAATCATATCAAACGCGTTAGATTGGCATCTACAGATTACTCGCAAGCGACTTTAGCAGAAAAAGTCGGTGCAACGCGCCAGACAATCATTGCGGTAGAGGCGCAGAAATATGCACCCTCACTGGAACTGGCGTTTCGGATTGCGCATGTCTTAGGCGAGCGCGTGGATGAGCTATTTATTTTTGCGCCGGATTGGAATTAGTCTTTAAATCGCAGGATTATGCCTGTCTCCGAAAACTCCGCGCTCAAGAGCTTTGACAAATTTGGCCAATGCTCCGCCGGGTCGGGGAGCAGGCTGGCATCTTCTCCTGGGACGGCTTTTGCGCGCATGGCTGTGCGTGTGCCGCCGGGATCATAGAGATTGACGCGGACAGGCGTGATTTCTGTTTCTTGCGCGTAGATATTTGCCATCGCTTCTAGCCCCGCTTTAGAGACGGCATAGACACCCCAATAGGCGCGGTGGCTTTGCGCAACTGAGCTTGTGAGCGCGACAACACGCCCTGCGTCTGAGGCGCGGAGTAGTGGGTCGAGCGCGCGAATGAGCCGGTAATTCGCCGTGAGATTGACCGAAATAACGCTGTCCCAATCCGCAGGTTTAATATGCGGCATGGGAGTGATGCTATCGAGTTGCGCCGCATTGAGTAGGAGCCCGTCTAATTTTCCAAATCTGTCGTGGAGCGCTTTGCCGAGACGATCAATCGAGTCGCCATCTTTTAAATCCATTGGGACGAGGGTGCATTGCCCGCCAGCAGCTTTTATTTCATCGTCTAAATCTTCCAGTCCGCCTTGAGTGCGCGCGACTGCGATAACATGGGCACCTGCCGCCGCGAGCTGCTTCGCCGCCGCATAGCCAATACCGCGCGAGGCCCCTGTGACGAGGACGATACGGCCGGAATGATCAGTCATGAGACTTATGCGACCTCGACAAGGAAGGAGAGCTGATTGCCGCCGAGTAATTTACGGTCTCGGTCAATAAGCGGCGTTGGATAGGCCCCTGTGAAACAATGGTCCGTATATTGCGGCGCGTCTTCTTCGCGGTATTCTTCACCCATGGCCCAATAGAGCCCTTCGACGGAGAGGAAGCCGAGGCTGTCGACTTCGAGCATAGAGGTCATTTCCTCAAGAGAGTAATTCGCCGCAATGAGCTTTTCCTTTGTCGGCATATCGATCCCATAATGGTCTGGGAATTTGATGGGCGGAGAGGCGGAGCGGAAGTGAACTTCTTTTGCGCCTGCAGCTTTAACCATGCGGACAATTTTGGTTGAAGTCGTCCCGCGGACAATTGAATCATCGACGAGCAACACACGCTTGCCTTCAATCATGGCGCGATTGGCCGAATGCTTGAGCTTCACGCCCATGTCGCGAATTTGTTGCGTCGGCTGGATAAATGTCCGTCCGACATAATGGTTTCGAATGATGCCGAGCTCAAACGGGAGGTTTAGAGCTTGAGCAAATCCTAAGGCGGCGGGGACGCCGCTATCGGGAACTGGGATGATCACATCCACATCTGCGGGTGTTTCTTCGGCTAGGCGGGCGCCCATACGCTTACGAACTTCATAGACGGATTTTCCGCCGACGACGCTATCGGGGCGCGCGAAATAGACAAATTCAAATATGCAAGGGCGGGACTTCGCATTGGGGAAGGCGGTGAAACTGCGAATGCCGTCTTCATTTATGACGACGACTTCGCCCGGTTCAACTTCGCGGATAAATTCTGCATCGATCATGTCAAAGGCACAAGTTTCAGAGGCTAGCACATAGCTATCGCCAATCCGCCCTATGAGAAGCGGGCGAATGCCGTTTCTATCCCGCGCGCCAACCAACATATTTTCTGTCATGCCAACAAAGGCATAACCGCCATCAACTTGGCGGATAGCGGCGACAAGACGGTCTATAAACTCACCTTGCTTTGCGCGGGCGACCAAATGGATGACGACTTCCGTGTCTGATGTAGACTGGAAAATCGCACCCTTCTTTACGAGCCGTTCGCGCAAAGTATAGGCATTTGTAATATGGCCATTATGGGCCAAGGCGAAGCCGCCAGAATGTAATTCGGAGAACAGGGGTTGGACGTTTCTCAATACGGTTTGACCCGCTGTGGAATAACGCACGTGCCCAATAGAGATATGACCGCCGAGGCGTTCGGAAGGATCATTGCCGGTGAAATTATCTCCAACAAGGCCAAGATGTCGCTCAGTTCGAAATTGTTTCCCATCTGTCGCGGCAATCCCGCAAGCTTCCTGTCCTCTATGCTGTAGGGCGTGTAGGCCAAGGGCCGTCAGCGAGGCCGCATTCTCTAGACCGAAAATTCCGAAGACACCGCATTCTTCGCGGATTTTGTCGTCATTCGGATCAAAGCTACAGCTCGGATTACTCATTGTCCTGACTCCAGTATATCTTCGGTTATGCCGTCAATATCGCCGTCTTTTATACGCTCAGCATAGGTCTTAACCTTAGCAAATGGCAGTGCGCGCAACGCCGCACCTATTTTGTTTAAGAGCGGATAAAATGTCGAATTTAAGAGCATATCGGGGATCGGCTTTGGATCTGATTCCATTTGGTCGCGCATGGATTTTGGCATTTTGCTCAAAACTTCATTGTAAATACCCTGCTCAATCAGGCTCTTTTTGTAATTTTGAGCTTCTGCTGTTGCGCGGTTCCCAGCCGTTAAAACTAAGACGCCTAGTGATGCAATTATCAACCCGCGCGCAACGCCAAAGCCTGCGCCGAGGAGACGGTCAAGGAGGCCTGATTCTTTTCCAGCAATAGACTTCCCAATCTTTGACATGATGAGCACCATGATGAGATAGGCGACAAAGAAGACGCCCACTAACAGCGCGCCATCTGCCAACCAAGCCGGCGATATGAAATCTTGGGCTGCGAAGCGATATTGGCCCCAAACAAATAGGGTGACGATGGCCGCCACCAAAAGGGCCGCGATTGAAATGACTTCGCGTAAAAATCCGCGTGAGGCGGCATAAAGCATTGAAATAAGTAGGACGATAAGCACAACGACATCAAAGCCGTTAAAGTCCCAAGGTCCAATTGAAATGAATTGCAAGGTTTGGGCAGTCATGAGGCGTAGCAGTCTCCAGCTAGGCGGCCCAACTTGTTGGATGGTCGAGGCCGCTTTCTGTGCTCGCTTCTACACGTCGGATGAGGTCGGGCAAAGCCTTGATTGCAATGATAGGCAGGGCGGCATTGTCATTTCGGTCTTGTCCGTCCTTGCGTTTCTGTGGTTTCGCCGTGATTGCGCGGTGAAAACCCAGTTTTGCAGCCTCTTTTAAGCGGGCATCCGCGCGTCCAACGGGCCTAACATCGCCTGAAAGGCTAATTTCGCCGAAAACCACCGAATCAGACGGAAGAGGGATGTCGAAGGCAGATGAAGCGATGGCAGCTGCGACGGCGAGGTCCGCTGCAGGCTCATTAATGCGTAATCCGCCCGCCACATTCAGATAAACATCTTTACCTGCGAAACTTACGCCGCATCTCGTTTCCAAGACGGCGAGCACCATTGCTAAGCGGCTGCTATCCCATCCTGTCACGGAACGGCGCGGCGTGCCAAAGGCGGCGGGCGCGACCAAGGCTTGGATTTCAGTCAAAACGGGGCGCGAGCCTTCAAGCCCTGCAAAAACGGCTGCCCCTGAGGAGGTTTCGCCGCGGCCATCAAGGAAAAGTGCGGAAGGGTTGGGGACTTCTGCTAACCCGCTTTCGCGCATTTCAAAGACGCCAATTTCATCCGTTGGACCAAATCGGTTTTTATGGGCGCGTAAAATTCGGAATTGATGCGCGCGGTCACCTTCAAAATATAAAACAGCATCGACCATATGTTCGACGACGCGAGGGCCTGCGATTTGGCCGTCTTTTGTGACATGACCCACTAGGATAACGCAGGCACCGCGTTTTTTGGCATAACGCGTCAGCTCCTGCGCGCAGGCTCTAACTTGCGCAACGGTTCCGGGGGCTGCGCCGAGTTGATCAGTCCAAAGCGTTTGGATGGAATCGATGATGATAACATCGGGTTTTGTTTCCATGAGCCCGTCGATGATTGGGCCTAATGAGGTTTCTGATGCGAGGCTTACAGGATGTTCGGAGACGCCAAGGCGCTTTGCCCGGCGGCGCACTTGTCCCGTGGATTCCTCGCCTGAAATATAAGCCGTTTTTAGACCGCTGGCCGCGAGTTGACCTGTCGCCTGTAAAAGAAGGGTGGATTTTCCAATTCCGGGGTCGCCGCCGACTAAAATAGCTGAACCAGGAACTAACCCGCCGCCGGTGACGCGGTCTAGCTCATCAATGCCTGTCTTTAGGCGCGGAACGTCCTTGGATTCCCCGCCCAGATCTACAAACTCCATGCCCCGACCTTTACGGCGTTTATGGGCGGGCTTTGCTGTTTGGCTCTGAGCCTCTTCAACTAGCGTATTCCATTCCCCGCAAGCATCGCAGCGCCCCGCCCATTTCCCGTGAACACTACCGCAGGATTGGCAAACAAAGATGGAGGACGGCTTTGGCATAGGGCTCTGTCACATAATCGGCGCTATCTGTCAAAGGTTTGTTTCTGTTTTGTTCTTTTTATTAGAGACCCATGTAAGTAAATATTAACTTCGTTTTGTCGATAATGAGCAGGTGTGATTTGGGAGAGCTGACCATGAAAATTGGCAGGCATACTATACTTTGGGCCGGAATTGGGAAAATCATATTTGCGGGGGCCGTTTTGGCCTTTCTGTTTGGGCAGGCGCGGGCGTCCGTTATTGACCGCCCCTTTTTCCGCGCGAATGCACTTGTTATTATTTTCTCCGGCGGGGATTTCGTTGAAAATAACGGCGAAGCGCCGTTGGTTCATGATTTTGTTCTGCTTGATAATGTCGCCTCTGGGACAGAAGGAAACGATCTCATCGCTCAAGATGGCGTCCCTGTGAATTTTCCATTTGATCCGATTAGTGATGGAACCTCGGGCGGATGGCCATTTCAGATATCGGGCCAGACCTTTGGCGGGGTCTATAATAATAATCCGACATTCCAACTGCTCGATGCGAATGATAGCTATACGGCGTTTGGACTCGATAATTCGACAGATATTGATCTGCTTGGGACGAATGTTCGCTTCGCATTTTTTTTCGTGGCGAGTAACACAGCTTTCGACATTTATGCGGAGGCCTCTAATCTTGTGAGAAGCGGAGATTTTTCTGCACTGGATTTTGGAAATATTGGATATCAACTCGTTGAACTGTCTCCTGCGTCTCCGACGATCGGGCAAAACTCTCAACTCGCTTCCATTGGCGGTAACGGCATTATCGTTGGGAATAATGCGACGGGATTTACGCTCGATGATCTTTCCGCTGGTCAAACAAAAGTCTATGATGGCGGCCGCCGTACGGCCCGCATTCCTGGTTCCATCGCCCAACAGGCGACGGGATTTGCCAGCGTCTATCGGTTGAGAGGCTCCCCAATTACGGGAGCAAATTATGATTTCTCACTGGGTACAGGCATCCTTTCAGCGGATGTCACCTATACAGTCTTTGCGCCTTAAAATATTTTCTGGTTAGGTTCCAAGTCCAGCTTTAACAAGCTGATCTAAGCGTCCTGTATCTGCACCAGATACATATTCATCGCCGATAATAAAGAATGGCGTACCCGTTAAAGCGGGCAGGCGATTGGCGAGTTCTAAGGTGTCACTAATGTGCTGTTCGATTGTTGGATCGGCCATGTCAGCGTCATAGCGCCGCATATCCAAGCCAACTGTTTCAGCTGTTTCTCGGATGATTTCAGCGCTCAAACGACTTTGTTTCATGAGCGCCAAATGCATGTCCATATATTTACCTTGTTTTTCAGCCGCAAGCGCAGCGCGAGAGGCAAGGCGCGATGTTCTTGTCCGGTCATCCAAAATGGGAAGTTCTTTAAAGACGATACGCACATCATTGCCATATTTTTTAATAGCCTCTTCGACCCAAGGTGTAGACCGTTTACAGAAGCCGCAATTATAATCGAAAAATTCGACAATCGTGACTTTCGCATTTTTAGGTCCGACAGAGGCATCTCGCGGATCATTTTCAAGGGCATCTTTTGCCGAGACAATGGAATCTTTGTAGAGTGCTTGCTCTTCTTCGACTTCTTTTTGCTGTAATTTAATGATGGCGTCCCGAATAATTTCTGGATTTTCAAGAATATATTCTTTCACCAGCGTTTCGATTTCAGACTTGGTAAGCGTGGTCGTGGGACCTGCTTCGGCGCAGGAAGCCGTCATCATGCCGATTATGGCAATGGACGTCATTAAGAACGGTCGCATATTTATCTCTATTTTAAAATTATGTCCTATTATGGACGATAGCTATGCGCGATTCACGCGAGCAAATCAACGCGCAGTAAAGCTGCTTGTAAAGGGTTTTGGACCCCGTCGGCGCCTTTTACTGGCCAATTGGGTTTCTGATACAACGATGATGTCTGACGCTCGTCGCCATTGCGGCAAAGTCCGAGGTAATTCCTCTTGCGCACGCTGGGCAAAACTGCGCGCACTTTGAATGTCTCCAAGTGCGTAGAAACGTTCAGCCGTGGCATATTGGGCTAAGGCCGTATTGCCTTGACGCTCATACACATCCGCGAGGAGATACCAGCCATAAGAATTACTCGGCTCTGTTTCCAAGGCGGATTTTAGAAGGTTCACAACTTTCGTGAATTCACCGGAATCGCGCGTCTCAAGTGTGGCTTGCGCCAATGCGATTTCGAGAAGAGGAGAATCAGGTCTTAGCTCTAAGGCCCGTTTTGCAGGTTCGATTGCGTCTGTCCCCTGGCCAGATTCATATAAAATTTGAGCTTTCAATTCATGGAAATAAGCATTGTCTGGTTCATCCTCAATCAGGCTATTGATTTCTTTAACCGCATTTCGAAGGTCAGCTTGTTTGAAATTCGCGACGGCCCGCGCATAGCGCGCAGGTTTGGATTGATCGGAGAGCGGGAAGCGAGAGTAAACTTCGGCAGGACCATTGAGAAAGCCGCGAAGCTTGGCTTGCATCATCGCATGTTTATGCAGTTCTTCTGGCGTGTCTTTTACTTCAGTAAATTCGGAGTCCCGCACGCGTTCGCGCAAGGCGTCAATGCGGTCAGCAGAGAGGGGATGGCCGCGGAAATAAGGATAGCGTCTGGCTTGGCTCAAGACTTCTTGTGCTCTGAATTTTTCAAAAAATTTGATTAGGCCTTCTGCGCTTTGGCCAGTGCTTTCCATGTAATTAAACGCATATTGATCGGCCGCGGCTTCATTAACTCGCGAATAGGAGAGCGCTTCTAAAGCACCGAATTGTTGGGAGCCGCCCAATACTAATGCGCCCGCTTGACCTTCGCCAGCGAGGATAGCCGCTAAGCCAATGCCCGCAGCAATGAGGATGGCGCCATAAGAGCTTCGATTGCCATAGTCAGACCGAACAATGTGTCCGCCCGTAATATGACCCGTTTCATGTGCGATGACGCCTTTCAATTGATTAGGCGTATCAGCCGCTAAAATTAGTCCTGAATGAAGAAAAATATTTTGGCCGCGCGTGACAAAAGCGTTTAGCGAGGGATCATTGACAAGGTATATATCAACGGAAGAGGGGTTTAATCTGCCCGCACGTAAGATTGGATTTGTGAATTCTCGCAAGGTCTCTTCAATCTCGGTATCACGTAACAAGGATTGCGCATTGGCTTGAACCGCCGAGAAAGCGACACAAAATACGGCCATTGCGGCTATTTTTAGCCAAGTGGCCCAAGATTTATAAAGCAGATTCATATGTTTGGTTTGGAACCTCATTTCCCTGCGGTCAAGTTACGCGCGCGTAACACTAGATGACACTTACGCGAGCGAAACTGAACAAAGGCTGAGCTTATTGGTCAGAAATACGGCCAATAGCCCAATGTTTATTATTCAAATAGCTTAATCTTTCTTACGGCGACTCCACCATCCCCGTTTAGTTTTTTTCGCGGGTGTTTTTTCTGGTGTTTTCTCCGCAGCTTTTATTGGCGTTGGTTCAGCTTTAGCGGCGGGCTTTTCTACCGATTTCGCTGGTGCTTTACGGGTCCGTTTCGGGGCAGGCGTTTCCGCTTTGTCCGCGACAGGCTTAGGTGCGGGTTTTTTGGCAGGCGCTTTGCGCGTCCGCGTTGTTGCCGCTTTGGTTTCAACCGTTTCCGCCTTTTTAGGCGCAGCGTTCTTCTTAGGTGCAGCTTTCTTCTTAGGTGCAGCTTTCTTCGCGGGCGCTTTTTTCGCCGCTGTCTTTTTAGCGGGAGCTTTCTTAGCAGGGGCTTTTTTGACTGTTGCTTTCTTCGCCGGGGCTTTCTTAGCCGTCGTCGATTTGGCAGGGGCCTTTTTTACTGTAGCCTTTTTAACGGGCGCTTTTTTGGCTGGCGCTTTTTTCGTTGCAGTCTTTTTAGCTGGAGCCTTTTTAGCGGGCGCCTTCTTCGCGGGTGCCTTTTTAACCGGGGCTTTTCGAGTCCGGGTTGATTTTGGCGTATCACTCTCTTCGGCAGCTTTTTTGCTTACTGCTTTTTTAGTGGACGCCTTTTTCGTTGGGGACTTGCGGGTGCGGCTTGTCTTGGCTTCCTCAGCCGCCGATGCAGCGGCCTTTTTAGCTGGCGCTTTTCTTGTCCGCGTGGATTTTGGCTCTGCCGTAGTTTCCGCTTCACTCGTGGGTTTCCGGCTCGGCGCTT
>CAZNXP010000031.1:0-13968 GCA_964576955.1 uncultured Algimonas sp. | reverse complement strand
ATGATCCCGAATTATTACAGTCAATTTGGGAAGGCTGGCGCACAATCTCTCCGCCTATGAAAAGCGATTACGCCGAAATGGTAAAAATCATCAATAAAGGCTCTAATGAACTGGGCTTTAAAGATGCGGGTAATCTTTGGCGTGCAGGCTATGACATGGATGCGGAAGACTTTTCCAAAGAAGCTGACCGCCTCTGGGGGCAAGTAAAACCCCTTTATGACGAGCTGCACTGCTATGTGCGCGCTGAACTTAATGAGAAATATGGCGATGAAGTTGTCCCATTAGGCGAACCTATTCGCGCTGATCTTCTTGGGAATATGTGGGGTCAGAGTTGGGGCAATATTTATGACGATGTTGCGCCTAAAGACGGCGGCAAAAGTGTCGACGTAACGAAGCTTTTAGTCGACGCGGGATATGATGCCAAAAAAATGGTGGAAGTCGCAGAACAATTCTTCACTTCAATGGGTTTTGAAGAGTTGCCAGACACATTTTGGGAACGATCGCTTATAACAAAACCTGAGGACCGCGAAGTGGTTTGCCACGCATCTGCTTGGAATTTGGACGACCTAGAAGATGTGCGCATAAAAATGTGCACGAAGGTCAATGCAGAAGATTTCTCAACGGTTCATCACGAATTGGGTCATAATTTTTATCAACGCGCCTATAAAGACCAATCAGTTTTTTACAAAGATGGTGCCAATGACGGCTTCCATGAAGCAATCGGCGATATGATTGCGCTCTCTATTACGCCAGAATATTTGGTTGAGATTGGACTGCTCAACGAAGCCGACCTTCCGGGTGAAGATGCTGATTTGGCGCTCCTTTTACGTCAGGCAATGGACAAAGTTGCCTTCCTTCCTTTCGGCCTAATGGTGGATCAATGGCGCTGGAATGTTTTCAACGGCACATATTCTCCTTCTGAATATAATGATGGCTGGTGGGAACTTCGAGAAAAATACCAAGGCCTAAAGGCCCCTGGCGATCGTCCTGCGGACGCTTTCGATCCCGGAGCAAAGTACCATATCCCAGGCAACACCCCTTATATGCGCTATTTCTTGGCTCACATCCTCCAGTTCCAATTCCATAAAGCCGCTTGTGATCAAGCTGGATTTGAAGGACCACTACACAGATGTTCTGTCTATGGAAACAAGGATGTAGGCGAGAAATTTAACGCGATGTTAGAAATGGGTTCGAGCAAACCTTGGCCAGATGCCTTAGAAGCTTTCACGGGAACACGCGATATGGATGGATCGGCCATAATAGAATATTTTGCGCCTGTGATGACCTATCTTCAGGCAGAAAATTCGGAACGCAGCTGCGGTTGGTAAATCTTTTGGGGGCGCCAGATTGTCAATTATGGTTAACGCGCTGGTAGGACTTCAGCAGTAGAAATTAGCCTATGCAAGCTGTTGCCATAGACAAATCAGATGATTCGAACGTCCTAGATACTAATCGGACAATTAAGACGCGTGTCTTGATTGTATCTGATCATCCGGGAGAAAGCCGTGATGTTGCTACTAATTTACGCAAGTTGCACTTAGACGTTCAACTCTGCCTATTTGACGGGAATACGCTTAGCTCTATCCCTACTCGCGCACCTGATGCGGTCTTATGTCATTTAGTAGAATACCCTTCACAAGCCCCGAAACTCGCAAAAGTCGTCCGGTCCCATTACAAGTCCATCCCTCTACCACTGGTCGGGGCGATGTCACATCCCTCACCCGATGCATCGATAGGGTTTGATTCAACCCTCTTTGCACCCATGCACGCGTCTCAAATTGCGAACCGCGTTAATGCGATGATCCGATTAGGCGTTATGGAAGCAGAGATAATACGACGACAAGAAACCTTGCTGGAAGATTTTGGACAAACACCAGAACTAGGTGATCTCTCACCCGACCGTAAATTTCGCGTCCTTTTTATTGGTAAAGCAACGCCAAGCTTTATGGTCATCGTAAATGCCATGCAGGATAAGGGCGTTGAAGTGACAGCCGCTTTTACAAGCTTTTCTGCGTTTGATTACCTCCACGGGGAACCCTTTGATGCCGTCGTCATGAATGCATTAGAACAAACTGAGCCCGCATTCAGTATTTCTGAAGCTATGCGCCGTAATTCAAAACTCTATCATACGCCAACCCTCTTTTTGGTAAATGGCGACTCATTCACAGAATATGACGCGGCCTATGAGCGCGGGGTCCGGGATATAATTGATCAAAATGCAGACTCGGAAGAAATTAGTGGACGTATATTAGAACTCGCGAATTATCACCGCGTTCACGAACAACTAAAGGCCGATTATTCAACTCTCTCTATGGACGTCGTGGGCGATAAATCCGGCACAGCCTATTCGCAAAATTTCATGAGAGCGCATCTCCCTCGCATGCTCAGAGACGCACGGCAACTCAATGCCCCGATTACCCTAATTGGAATAAAGCTGGCGCCAAATACGATGGACGAAGTTTCAATCGGTGCGATAGATTCTGCATATGGTAAAACGGCTGAACTCCTCACAAATCTTGTCCGCATGCAAGATGTTGTTTGTCGATGGGACGATGATAGCTTTATTATCGCCTTCTTTGACACGGATAAAACGGCGGCTAAGCTCATTTTACGCCGTATAACTGCGCTGTTAGATTGCACGACATTTGAATCTGGGTCACCAAATCTTGGAGCTCTAAATGTCACCGCTCAGACGACGATTTTAGAGATTAGCCCGAACCTGAATCCCAATCAACCTCACCTAGACGCCTTAATCGCAACTTTGCACCAAGACCCCGACGAAGATTAATCTAAATCTGGTACAAGCGCAGCGACGGCCTTTTCAGTCCCTCGGAGTCTGAGTTTAGGGTCATTATAGTTTCCCATCACCAAAATCGTTTGATCTGGCCTTAATCGCCATCCGCTATTTTGCGTAATCGCAGTCATGATAATTGACGGGTCTGTTATATCTTTATGACGCATATGCATGACAACACCTTTTGGACCAGAATCCACCTTTTCTACATGCGCTTCTCTGCATAAGCGTTTGATTTTCATTACCTTTAACAGATATTCGACTTCTTGAGGAATAGGTCCGAAGCGATCAATCAATTCTGCCGCAAGCGCATTGGCTTCCGTATCGTCCGAGACCTCTGAAATTCGGCGATAGGTTGCCAAACGTAAATTCAAATCAGGGATATAGGCTTCAGGAATCAAGATAGCGACACCGACATTGACTTGCGGTGTCCAGCTTTCATCACGGACCGCGTCCTCATCATCGCGGAGTTCGGCAACAGCTTCCTCTAACATATGCTGATAGAGCTCCACACCGAGGTCTTTTATATGGCCGGATTGTTCTTCACCCAGCGGATTACCCCCGCCCCGCATATCCAAGTCGTGACTTGCCAAAGTAAAACCTGCCCCCAGATTATCTAGTGATTGTAAGATTTTGAGACGCTTCAAGGCCCCTTCTGTCGCATTTTGTGCTTGGGGCATTGTCAGATAGGCATAAGCACGGACTTTAGATCGCCCTACCCGACCTCGCATTTGATAAAGCTGTGCGAGGCCAAACCGGTCTGCTCGGAAAATTATCATCGTATTAGCGGTTGGAATATCAATGCCGCTTTCAATAATAGATGTCGAAATCAACACGTCATATTCGCCGTCATAAAAGGCGGTCATGATATCTTCGAGCGCGCCCGACGCCATTTGCCCATGCGCGATGATATATTTCACTTCGGGCACCGCATTGCGCATAAATTCTTCGATACGAGGAATGTCAGCAATACGCGGACAAACAAAATAGGACTGCCCGCCGCGATATTTTTCTCGGAGCAAGGCTTTGCGAAGGCTGACTTCATCCCAAGGCGTTACATAGGTTCGTATCGCGAGACGATCGACTGGCGGCGTGGCGATGAGCGACAACTCACGAATACCAGAGAGGGCCATTTGCAAGGTTCGCGGAATAGGCGTCGCCGTGAGCGTCAGAACATGCACATCCGCTCGAAGAGATTTAAGGCGCTCCTTATGCTGCACCCCAAATCTCTGTTCTTCATCGACAATGACCAGACCAAGGTCAGAGAATTTCACCGTCTTCGCCAACAGCGCATGCGTCCCGATAATAATATCAACGCGGCCATTTGCGAGGTCTTCTTTATTTTGCTTGGCTTCTTTCGCACCGACTAGACGTGAGAGCTGACGCACATTAACGGGCCAGCCGCGAAAACGGTCACTGAATGTTTTGAAATGCTGCCGAGATAATATCGTAGTTGGGGCAATAATCGCTACCTGTTGCCCTGCCATAGCCACAGCAAAAGCTGCTCGTAAAGCCACCTCTGTTTTCCCAAAACCAACATCGCCGCAAATAAGACGGTCCATTGGACGACCCAGTGCGAGGTCTTTATAGACATCATCAATGGCGTTTAATTGGTCATCCGTTTCGGCATATGGGAAACGAGCAGCAAATTCATTATAGGTACTCTCATCAGGATTAATGGGATCTGTTTTACGCATGGCGCGTTTAGCCGCAATTTTTATAAGGCCAGCGGCAAGGTCTCGCAATCGGCCTTTAGCTTTAGATTTACGGGCTTGCCAAGCCGCACTGCCCAATCGGTCTAAAACCGCGCCATCTGTTGCACTACCATATCGAGATAAAAGCTCAATATTCTCAACTGGCAAATAGAGTTTTGCCCCGCCTGCATATTCCAGCTCAAGACAATCATGCGGGGCATCAGAAACTTGCAGCGTCCGAAGGCCGAGATAACGGCCCAATCCATGATCAATATGAACGATTAAATCATTTGGCGTGAGAGAAGCTGCCTCAGCAATAAAGTTCTTCGCTTTACGTTTGCGACCACGATTAATGAGGCGGTCACCCAGAATATCTTGTTCTGAAAGAACAGTCAGCGCGCCAAGCGTAAACCCGTTTTCGACGGGAAGAATGACGGCTCTCACATCGCCGGCTTTGCTGTCACGCGCCGCTTGCGAATTGACCTTTGGAACGATGAGCTCTTGGTCTTCAAATACGCTAACTAAACGCTCGCGTGAGCCATCCGTCCAACAGCCAAGCCAAACCCGTTGTCCCTCTTTTCGCAAAGAGGATATATGCGCGGCAGCAACTTCAAAGACATTCACACCTTCGGTGCGGCGCTCAGCAGAGAAATTACGCGCAGGGCGGCCTCCAAAATCCAATACGCCTTCCTTAGGACTTTCAAAGGGTGTGTGTTTGCGAACGCGCTGCGCTGCAAGATATTCGTCCCACGACAATTCATCTAAATAAAGCCGGTCTTTAGGCAACGGACGATAGAGACCTGCACTCTTTGACGTATCACCGGACCCAGTTTCTCGTGCCTCAGCATGCTCACGACGCGAAGTATAAAAATCTTCAATGAGGTCTATACGCTCCCGCATAGCTTCTAAAAGCAAACCATCGAACGCTATCAAGGTTTTTGGGCCAAGATAATCAAATACCGTTTCAACATGATCGTAAAATAACGGCATATAATGCTCTATGCCTTGCGGACGAATACCGTCGATAACCGCCGCATAGATAGGATCGCGGCTAACCCCGCCTCCGAAGCTCGCAATGTAATTTCGCCGAAAATGGCTGATCGTTTCTTCCGTCATGAAGACTTCGGAGACGGGCGCGAGCGTAAGTTGTGAGCGAGCCGCGGTTGTACGCTGGCTATCAATATCAAATTCGCGAATTGACTCTATTTCATCCCCGAAGAAATCTAGTCTTACGGGGTTCTTTTCCGTTGGCGGAAAAATATCAACAATGCCGCCGCGAACAGCGAATTCGCCAGCTTCGACAACCGTACTTGAACGGGAATATCCATTATTTGTCAGATATCGGATGAGGCGCTCGCGTTCCATATCTTCGCCAACTTTAGCTGAAAGACCTGCGCCAGAAATAATAGACCTCGGCGGAACATTCTGCATCGCTGCGCTAATGGTTGTTACGATAATATAGGGCTGGTTACGGTCTATCGTCGTGAGAAAGAAAAGCGCGCCTGCTCGGCGCGCGGCTAAAGTTTGGCTGGGAGAGACGCGGTCATAGGGTAAACAATCCCAAGCTGGAAGCATAAGGACGGGAATGTCAGGTGCGAAGAAGCGACACGCCGATTGAAAAGCCGCTGCACGCGTATCATCACGTGCTATAAATAAGGCAGGCGCTTTATCTTTGCGAACAGCTTTAGTGAACGCTAATGCATCCGCGCCTTCGGGTAAGCCCGACGCCGTAAGCTGAGAATCAGGCCCGACATATCGGGAGAGTTGGATTTGCATCTACCTGACAGGATTAAACGCGCAAAGACGTTTTAATAATGGCGTGTCATACTGCGGCGGCACAGGAAGTGTCCCCATAATCCAGCCATAAATATCGTGGTCTTTAGCATCTAACAGCTTTTCGAACATCTCAACTTCATCATCCGACATCGTATCGATATTTGCTTTGGCATATCCACCTAAGATCAAATCCGCCTCTTTAAAGCCGCGATAATTCGAACGGTAAACAAGACGCTTTTTGCGCGTCACCATATCTATCTGTTCGATTTCATCTGTCATGTGCGCGCCATAGCGATTCCAAGGGCTCATGTCACTTGTGCAGAGCCGTACAAAACGCCAAATAGGTGTGATATGTCTCGCGCTTCACAGAAACTGACGTCCCGTCCTAGTAATCTAAATGCTTATTTTGCAGATGTCACGACTCTCAGTGGCGTTGGCGATAAGGTAGGTGAAGCGCTCACCCGCGCAATGGGCGCGCGTATTCGGGATTTAGTCCTGATCCCGCCCAGCGGTTTAATTGATCGTACTAACCGCCCAACAATAGCAGGGGCGCGAGAAGGGGATATTGCGACATTTGAAGTGACAGTCGGGCGGCATATTGCGCCTAATTCCAGAAACCGTCCTTACCGTGTTCGCGTGTTCGATGAAACAGGCGATATGACACTGACATGGTTCAAGGCCTATCCTCAAAGCATGGAAAGACTGATGCCCGAAGGCTCTCGCCGCATCATTTCTGGGAAGTGCGAGGTCTTTAATGCTGAATTGCAAATGACTCATCCCGATTATGTGCTCGCACCCGAAAAAGCGGAAGAATTACCAGAGCTGGAAACACTCTACCCTTTGACGGCAGGGCTTGGTCAAAAAATGGCGCGAAAGGCCATCAATGGCGCGCTTGATAAAATCTTAGCGGGCCCACTGCTTGGCAACTGGCTCGACCCAGCATTTCAGACACAGCAAGACTGGCCAGATTATCGCGCCGCTTTGACCCTGCTTCACCGACCTGAACACCCCGTAGATATCAATGATGATAGCCCCGTGCGGCGGCGGTTGGCTTATGATGAGATATTTGCAAAACAGCTGGCTATGGCGCTCGTACGGGAACGCAACCGCGGCACAGGCGGCCGAGCGCTATCCGCTAAAGGTGATTATGTTGAAGACGTCTTAAAGGGCGCCCCCTTCCCGCCAACAGGCGCGCAATCTAAAGCATTTGAAGAGATCAAAAATGATATGGCCTCGCCCAACCGTATGTCGCGTTTGCTGCAAGGTGATGTTGGCGCAGGTAAAACTTTCGTCGCCGCCCTCGCCTGCGCCTATGCCGCCGAGGCAGGAGTCCAAGTTGCTTTAATGGCACCTACGGAAATCCTCGCACGGCAGCATGTTGAGACTTTACGGACATTCCTCGCCCCCGCAGGATTAACGGTCGAAGGCGTTACAGGCCGCGATAAAGGCAAAGCCCGTGAAGCGCTCGCGACGGGTATGGCGGAAGGCTATATTGACGTGATTGTTGGCACCCATGCCCTCTTTCAAGACAAAGCGAGTTTTAAGAACTTAGGATTGGTTATTATCGATGAACAGCACCGCTTTGGCGTTAAAGATAGATTGCGCCTGACTGAGAAAGGCGACGCCACTGACCTACTCGTCATGACAGCCACGCCAATTCCGCGCACCCTCGCCCTGACAAGCTATGGTGACTTAGATATATCCATTTTAGATGAGAAACCCGCGGGCCGCGTTCCAATTGAAACGGCTATTCTTCCCCTCGCCCGATTGGACGGCGTTATTGAGGCCGTCGGCCGGGCGGTTGAAAAAGGAAATCAAGTCTATTGGGTCTGCCCACTTGTCGAAGATAGTGAGTTAATAGACCTGACTTCCGTAGAAGATAGGCACCGCCAATTGACTGCGATGTTCGGAAATCGTGTTGGCCTGCTTCATGGCCGCCTTACAGCTCAAGAAAAAGAGACGATTAGCTTACAATTCAAGGCCGGTGAATTTGACATTTTGGTTGCAACAACTGTCATCGAAGTCGGAGTCGACGCCCCAAATGCGACTATTATTGTTATTGAACATGCCGAGCGATTTGGACTGGCCCAGCTTCATCAATTACGTGGGCGTGTGGGCCGCTCGGATAAAAAGTCTTCTTGCTTACTGCTCTATCAAGGCCCGCTTTCCGTAAATGGTAAAGCGCGCCTCGAAATCATGCGCCAATCTGAAGATGGATTTTTAATTGCGGAGAAAGATTGGGAACTAAGAGGGTCAGGCGATCTCTTAGGGGTAGCGCAATCTGGCTTGCCTCAGTACACTCTCGCAAATCTTGACCGTCATAAGGACCTCTTGGAAACAGCGACACAAGACGCGAGATTACTGGTTCAAATGGATCCTGGCCTTACGAGTCCGCGTGGTCTTGCCGCCAGAACCCTGCTTTATCTGTTCGAACAGGACTTTGGTATCGCCATGATGCGCGCGGGGTAATCAGAGCGACGGTATTGGAGATTTCGTATTCGACCCCATAACCGTCCCAGCATCATCTATAATTGGCTCTGACCCAGATAGCATACCGCCCGATATGATCATTTTCGCACCTTCTTCAGGGGTCATATCCAGAATTTGAATATTGTCCTTCTGTACAAATAACAAAAAGCCTGAGGTTGGATTTGGCGTCGTCGGTACAAATACGCAGACCATATCATCGCCGAGAACTTTTGCAGCTTCACCCGACAGGTCGGCTGTCACAAAGCCAATCGCCCAAACATCTTTCTTCGGATATTCAATTAAGCACACATCGCGAAAGGCGCGGTCTTTCTGTGCGGCGACAGTTTGTACAATCTGCTTTAAGGAATTATAAATGGGGCTAACCACTGGCACGCGGGCGAGCAAATTTTCGCCGGATTTTATGAGCGATTTGCCAATGAAGTTTGAAGCTATAATACCTAGTAAAAACAACAATATAACAGAAATAACTAAACCCAATCCAGGAACAGCAAACCCCAAATAAGTTTCGGGGTTTAGGCTAGCGGGAATTATCCGAAATACATTTGCATCGATCTTAGACACGACCCAACTTACGGCCAAAAAGGTCGCGGCAATCGGAATAGCCACAATCACCCCAGTAAAGAAGCGATTGCGAGCCCATCTTAGAAGTCTAAATTTAGATCCTTTACCGCGTTTTGCTCGTTTAACCGAGTGTTCTACCATTTGATCATTTGGCTGAATGTTGCCCGCCATGCCATTTCCTTAAATCTTAGTACGTTGCGTCATGCGCGCTACCGCTCGGACATGCAATCGGTTATGATGAGTCTAAGTGAAAAAATAGGACCTACTGAATGCGAAAGCTAGATTTAGACAAATATAAAAAACCCACATTGGGGATTGCGGGTATTTTACTCGTGATTTTGATGTTAGCCTATGTCTATCGTGATGATATTTTTCGGACGATTCAAGACCCAGGGCAACCCTTCCAAACCTATACGCCGCCTGCCGCCCCAAATTATGCCTCTCTAGAAAGCTGGCTTGCACAACCAGATTTAGGCGTCGATCCATTCACGTTATCGGCCAAGGGTGATGTCTTTGTTGTGGTTCCGAGTGTTTATCGAGGCGGAGAACATTGGAATTTACCATCAGATGATTTGAGACGAAAAGGCAAACTCCAACGAATTGTTCGCCCGAATTATGTTTCACCTTACGGCGAATCCGGTCGGCTTTTTGCGCCATTTTATCGTCAAGCCTCACTCTATGCTTTCATGACCAATCGTGAAGACTCACATTTTGCTCAAGACTTAGCTTATCAAGACGTGAAACGCGCCTTTGACGTATTCTTAAACCAATCTCCTCCCGAGAGACCTATCGTCCTTGTTGGTCACAACCAAGGCGCAAGCCATGTTCAGCGGCTTCTCATTGATTATTTTCAAGGACCACTAAAAAATCGCTTAGCCGTCGCTTACGTGATAGACCATCCGCTCCCGTTAGAGAGTTTTGAGGGTCCGCTCTCCCAGCTGACACCTTGTACAGAACCTGATCAGATAGGATGCGTTGTTGCCTTTGGGTCTTTCACGCCAAAAGACACGGTAATTGCTGAACGATTTTTAGAGCAATCACTTGTTCATAATGGGCAGGAATATGAAGCGATTAACAATCGACCAACGCTTTGCATAAATCCGTTGCTGTGGACACAATCAGAAGATTATGCACCTGCCCGCCTGCATCTTGGCGGCGTTGCGGCAGAAGGGTTAGACCCTGACATGACGCCCGCATCCATGACCAAGCAATCAGGCGCACAATGTTCAAGCGGTCTCTTACTCGTCGACACGCCCCGAAGTAAGTCATTGAGACGGCCTCGTGCTGTTGGGGCAAAATTTAGGACCTTGCCCTCTAACCTCTTTTATGAGGACCTGAAACAAGATGCCAAACGGCGTGTCCAAAATTTGTTGAATACAAAAATCTTACCAGAGCGCGCCGGCCCTCTGTTAGACGCCTTTGACGTTCAAGAAATTGAGGTCTCACCAGTCACGCCACCTGAAGACTAACAGCTTTTACAATCCGAATGCTGTCGCCGTGTGGAAAGTTAAGCCCGCGGCGATATATGCGAGAACAAATAGATATCCGAATGCAAAGAGCGGCCATCTCCAGCTATTTGTCTCTTTGCGAATAATCGCAAATGTCGAGAGGCATTGCGGCGCAAAGACAAACCAAGCGAGAAATGCCAAAGCCGTCGGCAAGCTCCATTGGGATGAGATCAAAGTCGAGAGTTGGGCATCGGCATCTGTTTCAGCAATCGAATATATAGTGGCGAGTGAACTGACCGCCACTTCGCGCGCGGCCATTGCAGGAATGAGAGAGATTGCGATTTCCAAATTAAAGCCAATCGGACTTAAAAGCGGTTCAATAACCCCGCCTAATTTACCAGCCCATTTCTGTGACATCTCGGTGACATGGGTCGGAAAGCTTGCCAGCAACCAGATAATGATGGACGCAGGCAGGATAATCCTCCCAGCTCGGCTCACAAAAATCATACCTCGATCCCAGAGACCAATGAGGTAATCTTTAAAGACAGGCGCTTTATAGCTTGGCAATTCAATCAACAGGCCCGAGCTTTCGCCCTTAGTCAGGGTCCTCTTAAAAATGGCCGCCATGATAAGCGCAAAAAAGATACCAATGATAATTAACCCAAAGGCAACGAGGCCTTGCTGAGAAAACGGTCCCACCTTGCCCTGCGGAATAAAGGCCCCGATGATAAGGAAATAGACCGGCCACCGCGCGGCACATGTCATTAAAGGCGCAATCATAATCGTCGTTATTCTATCGCGCTCTTGTTCAATGGTCCGCGCCGCCATCACGCCCGGAATAGCGCAAGCAAAACTTGAGAGAAGCGGAATAAACGCCCGACCATTCAAGCCCACTTTCGCCATCAATGTATCTACAAGAAAGGCCGCGCGCGCCATATAACCTGAAGCTTCGAGTAGAAGAATAAATGCGAAGAGGATGATAATTTGCGGAAGGAACACAATGACGGCCCCTACCCCAGCGATCATACCGTCTACGACAAGGGAGGTAATAAGCCCTTCGGGTAATATCGCTGCTGCCCCAGATTGCAGGAATCCGATGCTCGTCTCAATCAAATCCATGGCCGGACCAGACCAGCTATAAACGGCTTGGAACATCACAAAGAGAATAAGGAAAAGAATGAAAATTCCGATGACGGGGTGAAGAACCCAATTATCTATGCGTTGAGAGAAGGTTTGTGTTTTTTGAACACGGCTAACGGTTTTATTGGTAATTGATCTCGCCTTAGCTTGTAAGGCTTTTAGATCCTCCGTTTCGCCCTTTGGTTTTTCGGCTGCACCTGAAGACAGCTCAGAAGCCCACCCCTCAAAATATTTCAGCAGCTGTGCGCGGCCAGACGCCCGCACCGCAACACAAGAGATAACATGAACGCCAAGCTCCCGGTCTAGCTCTGCTAAATCTATAGTGATTCCATCACGGGCAGCCATATCCATCATATTCAAAACGAGAAGAATAGGCAGACCATGATTTTTCGCCTGAAGCACGTTGTGCAAATGCGTATTAATATGGCTGGCATCCATCATAAATAAAATAGCGTCTGGAGCTCTTTCGCCCTCTAAATTTCCGCGTACAGCGTCAAGCGCGACGCGCTCGTCCATACTGTGGCCGCAATCGCCATAAACGCCTGGCAGATCGAGCAGTTCAACCGATTGGCCGTCCGAAAGGTCAAACTCGCCCTTACGATATTCGACGGTTACGCCCGGGTAATTCGCAACTTTGGCCTTGCCGCCCGTCAACGCATTAAAGAGAGAGGACTTCCCGCAATTTGGCGCTCCTAAGAGTGCAAACCGCAATTTTTGAGTCCCGCTCATTGGGCTGTCTCTAATTCAGCATTTCTTATTATCACCGCTTGAGCATCTTGGCGGCGCAGAGCGATGAGAGCGCCATTTACGCGTACGGATATGGGGTTTTTTCCAAAAAATCCGAAATGAAGCGGCGTCACATTATCGCCTTCCGCAAATCCGATTTCCCGCAATCTTATGCAGAGCTCTGGGTCAGTTTCGTCAAATCCTGTAATTACGCCGGATTCATTTTTGGAGAGGTCGGTGAGCCGTAAAGTCATAGGTCGGCATAGTGCGAATAATTCGCAAAAGCAAAGAAAATAGAGCGCATCTTTACATGTAAATTACACCAAAAATACTGTGGACAAGAGCAAGGCTCGCAACTATAGCTCCGCCACACTTTGAGTGCCCGAATAGCTCAGTTGGTAGAGCAACGGATTGAAAATCCGTGTGTCCCTGGTTCAAATCCAGGTTCGGGCACCATTTCTCTTTCTATCATTTCATATGCTGGGGTTAATGATTTCAGTAGTGCATGGGAATGTCTGTCCTGGAAAACCTTATACCAAATCTTTAGTCTTTCAGCTTTGACTCGTAAAATTGTGCGCCTTGACCGCCAGCGGCACGCTTGCCACGAAACTCCCAGTCGCCGCCCATAGCGGTTGAAATCACTTCCTCAGATTCACTTGGCTGTGCGCCGCAATCATCCCGTATGGGGACTGAACCTTGGACAATTCTATTTTCCAGCGTGCCTAACCCTTCGACCTCGACTTCGACAATATCCCCCGGGGAACAGGGACGACTATTGGCGGGTGTTCCTGATAATAATACATCCCCCGGAACAAGCGTTATGGTCCGTGCAATATCTGCGACGAGATAATGCATATTCCACTCCATATTGTCGGTGCTATCATTTTGAACAACTTTGCCATTTACGCGGGTTTGAATTTGCTTTCCCCGAAAATCCCATCCTTCAACAAGACCAGGTCCAAGCGGACATAAGGTATCAGAGCCTTTGACGCGCAACATGGAACCCGCATCCGTATCGCGGAAATCATGCAAGCCGTAATCATTAGAGACCGAATAGCCTGCAATATAATCACCCGCTTCGTCTGGACTAATATTGCGGCAATGACGGCCGATGATGATCGCGATCTCGCCTTCATAATTCAGATATTTGCATCTCTCTGGACGGATAATATCGCCTTTATGGCTATTGAGCGCCGTCACTGGCTTATGGAAATAGGTTGGTGCAACGGGAAGCTTTGTGATGAATTCATCGACCCGACTATGATAATTCAAATGCACACAAATAACTTTAGATGGATTTGTTGGTGGGAGATGAACGGCCTCATCCACACCAATAGAG
>CAZNXP010000030.1:0-14029 GCA_964576955.1 uncultured Algimonas sp. | reverse complement strand
GCAGCATTGTAACAGATCATAATTATAATCCCGTCGGTATTCTCGTGACACAAAACAGCCCGTCCGACTTCAACGGGGACGGCGATCTTGAAAATAGCGTCGACATTGTCGGGCTAACGGACGCCTATGAGGTATTATTCGCGAATTAAACAAATGCTAAGCTGTAAGCGGCCCTGGCATGCAACTTGCATGCAGACATATTGAAATTTTAATAAAAATCTCATAAAACAACCTTAATGGTGACTTAGGGGCGCTGAGGACCAAAGGAACCCATGCTAAAGCGATCACTGAAAGCGATCTTTTTTCTGCTCATCTCCTTGGTGTGGCATGTCAATGCGGCTGCGCAAGTGCCGCAGGCAGGCTTTAGCTATGCCGAAAAGGCCCAAACCATCTCTCTGGCCAAATCAGGTGATGCCGACGCCTTTTTTAAATTAGGTCTCGCGCACCTCCACGGTGTAGGCGCCAATCAGAATGACGCTGTTGCACAACGTTTCTTTTTCTATGCTGCGCAAAAAGGCCATACTGAAGCCGGTCAATATCTCATCCCTGCAAAAGAAACTGTCAAATCCCCCACGCCAGCCGCGATTTCCGTAAAAACACCCGTAAAATCCAAAGACACTAAACAAAAAAAGCGGGCGGAAGAAAAAAGGCTTAAAGCGGCCGAGCGCAAAGCCAAACGCGCGAAACGGCAAGCGCAAGCCAAAGCACAGCGGGCGGCTGCAAGGCGAGCCAAGGGAAAAGGTGAGAAACAAGGGAAAAAGCGCGCATCTGTTATACAGGTCTCGGAAAATGCCCGCGCGCCTTCTTTTGATCCAAATAAAGATATTAAATTAAGTGTCATAAAGACCCCCCAAAAGACGAAAGTAGCGGTCACCACTATAAATGAGCTTCCAGCCGCCTCCGCCGTACGGTCTCAGACAACCGTAAATCCCAATATCACAGTAACCACCGCCAAGAAACGGCCAGCGACCTGGACTTATATTCTCCTTACTCTTGCGGCTCTTCTAATGATGGGCTTCATCGTCATTCAAATCTTCCGTATGACTAAAATAAGAAACGCTCCGCCAGCCGGTTTCGACAAAAGGCCTATTTAGAACTGAACCCAGATGTGAGTGCGGCGGGCAACAATCCAGTCAAACACTTTCTAAAATATGGGCAGCTTGAACACCGTCCGTATAAATATTAAGCTGAACTTAACTATACCTAAAGCTAATTGACGACTGAGAGCAACCCCCGCGCGGGCACGGTTCTTTAACCTCCCGCCCATTTCCTTGGATTCATCTAAGCCATTGATTTCAATATATTTATACACCTAATTAAATTTATATCTCGATCACCACCTTCACATCTCGCTTCATATATCACCCCCTCGGCCCTCTATATAGTTTCCTAGCTCTGCCATGTTGGCACTTAAATTGCTTCTCTTCCCACAACATCAATTGAGGAGCATCGGACCATGTTTCACGACCATACAAACAAACTCGCAGCCATTGCGATTGGCTTAGGCTTAATTTTAACGCCCGCAACTAGTTTTGCGGATGAAAAAACCCTGCCTCCAGAAACAAGTAAAATTGAAACCCAGGCAAATTACCCTGTCTTGAAAGACGCGTCTTTTCAGGACATGCGCAAAGACGCTGACCAAAAAATCTTCGAAGCGCGCGTTTGGATCAAAAACCATAAAGCCCCCCAGAACCTAAAAAATATTGTCAAAGATATGGAACAGGCAACAGATCGCCTTCAAAGCAAAGTCGCGCCTGCGGGCCGCTCAATCAAGTCATTTGCTAGCCAAAACATGCCTGGCAAAGGCATCGCCCAGCGGGGAGATAGAACCTATACCGTTTTCGGAATAATCTTGATGATGGCATTTGGCTTTGTGTTTATTGTGATGAATTTGTCGAATCCAGAATCGCGCACTGGTGGACGGCATTAGGCTAGGTATCAAAAAGAGATATTTGGGCTAATCCTTTTTAGGAGCGAGCTTTCTCGCGTTTCGCCCAGATTTTCTCCCAGACAATCCTATCTGCTTTCAAAGCGCCCATAAATTCCCGGTGCGCTTTGGCTTCCGCCTCGCTCGGCAATAGCTCAAGCGGCCTAGGTCTCGGCTTGGCCGCTGGAAATCCGCTCTCACTGCCTCCCGCATCTACCTTCGCATCCAGCCCAAGACTCATGGCCCGTCCGCCGCTGAGCTCAAGATAAACCGCGGCCAATAATTCCGAGTCGATAATCGCCCCGTGCTTGTCTCGCGAGGACAGCGAAATACCGAACCGCTTACAAAGTGCATCCAGAGAGGCAGGCGAGCCAGGGTATTTTGCATGGGCCATCGTCAGCGTATCTTTAAACCGGCGGGCAGGGATGGGGTCACGTCCAGAGCGAATAAGCTCAGCATTGACAAAACCCATATCAAATTGCGCATTATGGGCGATTAAGGTGGACTCGCCAATAAATTCCAAAAACTCATCGGCTTTATCTTTGAATAGAGGTTTCCCGCGTAAAAATTCTGTCGTTAGCCCCGTAATTTCGACAACCTTATCTGGGACGTCGCGCTGCGGGTCGAGATAGCAATGAAATTGCCGCCCCGTAGGGAGCAGATCAATGATTTCCAAACAGCCAATTTCAGTAATGCGGTCCGCGCCCTTAGCGTCAAAGCCCGTCGTCTCTGTATCAAACACAATTTCGCGGCGTCCATCCATGGGCTCGAATCTAGCAGCTAATGAATTTAAGTCACCCGCCTTGATGCGAGGTTTTGTGGATGAGGTTTAGACGGGCAACTTGCCCAAAATCTGGCCCAAAATCTCGTTCACGCGAACCCGCGCAGCCGCCATGCCCTCATCCGTGTTCACAATATAATCCGCGCGCTTTCTTTTTTCACTGTCGGGCATTTGCTTTGAGAGGATCATTTCGAACAGAGCGGCTGTCATGCCCTCTCTTGCCATGACCCGCAGGCGCTGCACGTCTTCTGAGGCCGTAACAACAACGACGGCATCGACAGATTTATCGCCGCCCGTTTCAAATAAAAGCGGGATATCAAAGACCACAGCTTTCGCGCCGCTCGCCTTTGCTTCTTCCAGAAATTTAGCGCGCAAATCCCTGACCCAAGGATGGATAAAACTCTCTAGCACTTTCAAATTTAACTTATCCGCCCGCATATAATCGCCAAGCCGTTTGCGGTTGACTGCCCCGTCCGTAATCACATCAGGAAAGACAGCGCGAAGCAAAGGAACGGCGCGACCGCCTCTCGCATATAATTTATGAACGGCGGCATCGGCGTCAAAAACAGGGCAGCCTTGGTCTGAAAACATCTGCGCCGTGGTCGTTTTGCCCATGCCTATAGAGCCTGTCAGCCCAATGATTTTCATCTTTTGCCTGTTCTCATCATCTTTTGCCTGTTCTCAGGGCCTCAAGCAACGGCGCTGTTGGGTCGAGGTCTAAAGGCGGCGTCTTGCCGTAAAAGAGTTTAAAGCTTGGCCGGGCCTGCGCGATTAACATCTCCAAACCGCCAAGCGTTCTCATGCCATTTGCTTTGGCTTGCCGCATCAATGCCGTCTGGCGCGGCGTATAGATTAGGTCATAGACCAAGCTGCCAGCCCGTCCATTTTCCAATGAAATATCCAGTTTTGGTTTTCCGGTCATTCCGGCGGAACTCGCATTTATAATTAAATCTGCGCGCGCAACCGCTTCCTGTCTTCGCGCCCAAGGCACGGTGTAAAAATTCGGCACATTAACTTGGCTGACCAGATCCTCTGCTTTCGAATCTGTTCGGTTAATCACGCAAATTTCCGGCACGCCTAGAGACAGCAAAGCGCCCAAAACAGCCCGGCTCGCCCCGCCTGCCCCAATAACAAGCGCCCCGCTATTTTGAATAGCTTCCGCCCCGAATTGAGACAGCAGCGGCGCGGCAAATCCTTCCAAATCCGTATTATGCGCCACCAGCTTACCCGCTGATTTATAAAGACAATTCGCAACCCCTAATTTTTGCGCATCTTCTGTGGCAATATCCGCGGCTTTAAATGCGGCGGACTTAAGCGGCATGGTTACATTCACGCCCATAATAGAGGTTTGTTTCAGCGAGCGAAATGCAGAGGCGGCTTCCTTTGGGTCAACAGCAAAAGGAACATAAGCCCCCGCCACACCCATTTCTTTCAACCAATAGCTATGCAGAATAGGCGACAGGGAATGATGGATGGGCCAACCGCAAACGCCAGCTAATTTTGGGATAGGACGGCTCATGTTAACGCCGCGCCTCGGCTGCGCAGATAGTCTAACACAGGTAGAAGATCGAGGCCCAATATCGCAAAAAACCCGCCTTCGACTTTTTCAAAAAGCTGCGCGCCCGGACCTTCAAAACGGTAAGCACCCACTGATTTCATCAGCGCCTCACCTTCAGCTTCAATATATTTATCTAAAAAATCATTTGAGAAATTCCGCACCCATAATTTCGTTCGACTCATATGCCGCCATACTGGATGCCCATTTTCACAAATCACGACAGCCCCAATCAGCTCATGTTTTTTTCCGCGCATAGATAAAAGGCGCGTTCTAACTTCATCCATATCTTCGGGTTTGTCAAAAAGCTGGTCCTCCCCGCTCTCATCTTTCATGACCATAATCTGATCTGCGCCAATGACAAAACCCGCTTCTTGAGCCGAGACCCGCATCGCTTTGGCTTCCGCTAAGGCATCCGCAATATCGCGCAGCCGAGAGCCCTCTGCCAGCATCGCCTCTTTAATTGCCGCCTCATCAATGGGGCAGGCAATCACCTCATAGGCTAGGCCTGCGCCGTCCAGAATCTCGCGGCGGATAGCAGAGCCGCTCGCCAAAATAATCCGCCCGCTCACAACCGCAGGCCTTTACGGCGTTCTTCAATCGGGCGGTCTCTATTATAAAGATTAATGACTTGCGCCGCAGTTTCTTCAATTGATCGCCGCGTCACATCAATGACCTTTATTCCTTTTTTCAGAAACATGCGTTTCGCATCTCTAATCTCAAGCCTGACTTGGTCTTTATCAATATAATCTGTTTGAGCCTGTTGCTTAAGACCTACCAAGCGCTGCTGGCGGATTTGAACAAGCCTATCCGGGGAGGCGACAAGCCCAACGATAAATGGCTTTTTAAAGCTGTCTAAAATCGCGGGCAAGGGCGCGCCGGGCACGAGCGGAATATTCCCAGCCTTATAGCCTCGGTTCGCTAAATACATACAAGTCGGGGTTTTAGAGGTTCGCGACACGCCCAATAGGACAATATCAGCCTCCGCTAGACCTGGCACATTTTGACCATCATCATGCGCCATTGAAAAATCTAAAGCTTCAATCCGCGAGTAATAAGCATCATCCAAATTTCGCTGCGCCCCAATTTCATCTGTCATAGAGGCGCCGAGATAACGGCCTAAGACAGAAAGCGTTGGGTCTAATATAGAGACAGCAGGGATATTTCGGCGGCGGCAAAAAGCTTCCAGACGGCCTCGGCGTTCTGAATTGACCAATGTATAAAGCACGACCCCCGGCTTGGATTCGATAATCTCTAAAGTTCGTTCCAATTGCGCTTCGGAGCGGACCAAAGCATGAAGATGCTCCAACGCCGTCGCAGACCGGAATTGCGCCGTCGAGGCCTTCATCATTGCCACAAGCGTTTCTCCTGTCGAATCCGAGACAAGATGAACGTGAAAATAAATCGCAATATTGGGATTACGTTCTGACATGATAGGGTTGTGCAAACTCTCTCTATTTAACCGAACCGTCTGCGCCGCTCATTTGCTTGTTTATACGGTTCTGTCCACAACCAAAGTTATTTTTACGTTGCCTATGCGAATAGCGCGGATAATAGGAAACCCCTCACACCAAACATCCACAAAGCTAAGATGTATGTCTTAATATTGTGAATAAGAGGGATAAAACATATCCCCAATCTTATCCCAAGGTTTACTTAAAATATAAATCCCTGATTTTTAAGTGAAACAATCCATTATCCAAATTATAAAAAAGCAGTTTCTCCACAATAGGATTTCAATCCCGTCCCAATTTCATCCGTGCATATTAAACTTCCCTAACAAAAGGTAAATCGGTCCACATTCACACAAACTCTACATCTACTTCTCTTTTAAGTTTCTTTTTAGAGAAACGAAGGGAGGGCTTGGATATGTGTGGGGGAAAGCCTAAGAGCAGACTGAAATTCAGGCTTAGCGAAATATAAATGATGAAACTGCTCAATGTCTTAAATGGTGAACGCACCGAGAGCCCGCCCATATGGATGATGCGTCAAGCAGGGCGTCATCTGCCTGAATATTTGGAAATCCGCGCGACCTGTAAAAATTTCATAGATTTTTGCTTTACGCCTGAAAAAGCCGCTGAAGTCACACTTCAGCCCATTCGGCGTTATGATATGGATGCCGCCATTCTCTTTGCTGATATTTTACTCATTCCGATTGGATTGGGCCGCAAAGTTGATTTCATTAAAGGCACAGGTCCGGTGTTAGAGCCTATAGATGAAGAGGGTATTTCAAAACTCACTGTGAGCGGTGCGGCGGAGCGGATAAATTCTGTTTGGGAGACGGTTGAACGTGTCCGCGCAGAGCTTCCAAAAGATAAAGCGCTTATTGGCTTTGCAGGCGGGCCTTGGACTGTGGCGACCTATATGATTGAAGGCAAGGGGAGCCCGAATAAGGAAATCGCCAAACGCTTTGCCTATGAAAACCCGGAAGCTATGGCTGATCTTCTCGCAGCGCTGGTTGACAGCACGGCGGAATATTTGATTGGCCAAGCGAAGGTAGGCGCAAATGTTCTCAAGATTTTTGAAAGCTGGGCCGAAGGGCTCGCGCCAGATCTCTTTGATCGCCTCGTTATAAATCCGACTCGTGATATAATCTCCCGCGTGCGCGCCGCTGGTATTACAGTGCCGATTATGGGCTTTCCGAGGGGGGCTGGATTAAACGCTATTCGCTATGCGCATGAGACAGGAATTACGGGCATTGCGGCGGGGACACAAATGCCGCTGGATGATTACCGGGCAACCCTGCCAGATAATATGCCGCTGCAAGGGAATCTCGACCCGCTCGCCCTTAGGATTGGCGGAACGACCCTTTACCGTTCTGTTGAAGCTGTGCTGCGCGATGGAGCCGGAGGTCCTCATATTTTCAATCTAGGTCACGGCGTCACACCAGACGTAAAAATTGAAAATGTGCAAGCGGTTGTAGATCATGTAAGGGGTAAGGAACCGAATTATGTTTGATATTCTCTATCCTTGGCTAAAAGCCTTTCATCTTATAGCTGTGATTTTCTGGATGGCAGGACTTCTCTATTTACCGCGGCTGTTTGTCTATCATTCTGCTGCGCAAGCAGGCGGAGAGCTCGAAGCGAAAATGGAAGAGGCGGAAGCTAAACTTCTCCGCATTATCATGACCCCCGCGATGATGGCGGCATTTATCTTAGGGATTGTCCTCATCGGATATAATGCGGCGAGCGGCGGGGTTGCACTCTGGCTTTGGCTTAAAGTCGCTTTAGCTATTTCATTGATTTTCTATCACGGATATTTGGCTAAAATGCGCAAAGGGTTTTTAAATGGCGGCCGTCCAAAATCAGAAAAGTTTTTCCGCCGCATCAATGAAGTTCCGGCGCTGGTCACAATCGTGATTGTTATTCTAGCGATTGTGCAGCCGTTTTAAGCTCGGCGAATTTATACGCCGAGTTTATTTATTTATCTGATTTTTAAGCGGCTGTCTCAAACAGCACTTCTGGGTTCATCATGGTTTTGATCTCCAAAATATTATTATTTGGATCGGCGATGAAGAAGGTTTCTTGCTCATATTTATCGCCTTTAAAACGGCGGTAAGGCTCATCAATATAGGTGAGGCCCGCTTCGGCAATACGGGCTTTAATTCCGTCAAAATCTGCTTGGCTCAGGTGAATGCCAAAATGCGGCACTTTCACCGCGCCCATATCCACGTCATGGCGCACATTTGGCATTTGCTCATGGCTTTGATGAAGGGTGAGTTCATTGCCCCAAAAATTGACATCGACCCAGCGGCCTTCTTCGCCGTTCCCGAGGGTGCAGCCAAGGATATCTGTGTAAAATTTGACGGTTGTTTTGAGGTCGCCTGCAGGAATGGCGAGATGTAAAATTCCGGACATAAAGGGTTCCAATTTCATGAATAAAAGGGGCTGAAAGCGTTAATTGTCCTAATATGCGATTTCTAAGGGTGATATTCTGCAAAACTTTCTTTTAAAACGAATAAATTGGCAGAATCTGCCAAAATATGATATTTTAAATGCGAAATTGGCTCGAAAACTCCCTCGACTTCTATCTTGACGCCCTGATTTTTTTCCCACATAGGCAATTTTGGAAACAGGCCGTCCTGGTCCTGTCACGACTTCCGAACCACATGATGGATAAACTCACCGCAAGGCGCGCGGATTCGGATGGCAAACTCTCTCCCAATTTAAAAGACTATCTCCCATGACAAACCTACTTGAACAAGACCTCGACGAGATGACCGCCATCTCATTAGATGATCTCAAAAAACTCAAACCCAAAGAGCTGATTAAATTCGCCGAAGAAGTCGGCGTCGAAAATGCCGCCTCTATGAGGAAGCAAGATATTTTCTTCGCGGTTCTCAAAGACCTCGCTGAAGATGAAGTCAAAACAACGGGCTCAGGCGTGCTCGAAGTGCTGAAAGACGGTTTCGGATTTATGCGCGCGCCAGAGGCGAATTATCTACCTGGTCCCGATGATATTTATGTCGACCCGAAACTCATCCGCAAATATGGGTTAAAAACAGGGGATACGATTTCGGGCGAGATTTTATCGCCGAAAGAAAATGAACGCTATTTCGCGCTTTCCGATGTGACCTCGATTAACTTCTCTACAACAGAGCAAGCGCGCAATAAGGTTCACTTTGATAACCTCACCCCGCTTTATCCCGATCAACGTATGCAGATGGAGATTGAAGATCCGTCGCGTAAAGACCAATCGGGCCGCGTTATTGATATTGTTGCGCCCATCGGAAAAGGCCAGCGCGCTTTGATTGTTGCCCCGCCGCGGACAGGTAAAACGGTTCTGCTGCAAAATATCGCCCATTCTATCGAGGAAAATCATCCAGAATGTTATGTGCTTGTGCTTCTGATTGATGAGCGTCCCGAAGAAGTGACGGATATGCAGCGCAGCGTGAAAGGCGAAGTGGTTTCCTCCACCTTTGACGAGCCGGCCACGCGCCACGTGCAGGTCGCCGAAATGGTTATTCAAAAGGCGAAACGCCTGACAGAAAACGGCAAAGATGTTGTTATTTTGCTCGATTCAATCACGCGTTTGGGCCGCGCTTATAACACAGTCGTTCCAAGCTCTGGTAAAGTCCTGACGGGCGGCGTCGACGCCAATGCTTTGCAGCGTCCGAAACGTTTCTTCGGCGCCGCGCGAAATATTGAAGAAGGCGGCTCGCTGACCATTATCGCGACAGCCTTGATTGATACGGGCTCACGTATGGACGAAGTGATTTTCGAAGAATTTAAAGGGACAGGTAACAGTGAAATCGTCCTTGACCGGAAAGTCGCAGATAAGCGGATTTTCCCGGCGATCGATGTGACGAAATCCGGTACGCGGAAAGAAGAATTATTAGTCGCGCCGGATGAGCTACAAAAAACCTATGTGCTGCGCCGGATTTTAAATCCGATGGGCACGATGGATGCTATCGAATTCCTGCTCTCCAAGCTTAAAGACAATAAAACAAACTCTGATTTTTTTGATAGTATGAATACTTAAAAGAAATTTGTAAGCAGAAATTGTGGAGCTGCTCATGACTTATTCTAATAAGACTTGTTTTTTTACCGCACTTTTGGCGCTGAGTGTATCTGCCTGCGGGGGCGCAGCGGACCGCGACCATGACCATGAGGCAGGTCATGAAGATGCGAGCTCTGCCAGTCACGCCCATGATGAAAGCGGAGAAGTTGACCATAGCCGATTTGGTCATATGAGCGCGATTTACCTCTGCGGAAATGACCAGCTGCAAACGACACATACTGATGAAGAGACGAAACTCGCCTATAAGGGCCAGAAAATCGATGTCTCGAGAGTTGTCTCCGTCATTGATAATGCCTTTGCGGGGGAGAGCTTTAAAGGTAATTTCGATGGCCAGACGCTCTATTTCCGCGGCAAGGGCTATGATGCGTCTTTGAGGCTTGGGGGCGAGGTCATTAGCTGCGAGAAGATAAGCTGTATTCCGCTAGGCGGCCCGCATTAAGCCGTCTTAGGATAGCGGCTCAGATTTTGTTTCAGATTTCAGTTCGGGCCGATTGATTTTCGAAAAGACAAATCCGCCAATCGCGCCTGCTAGCATTTGAAGGCCTATGCCAAGCCCATCGCGCGCACCTGCGATAGCAGGGATTTTGAAAAAAACTTCTTTCATCGCATATAGCATAACGAAAATTGCGACCGCGCCGGCAACGCTATAAATAATAGGGCGGCCAAATTTGACAAAACGAAAGACGAAGCCTGCTACCCAGAAAGAGATAGCGAGTGAAATACCAACAAATATGAAGTAGGGTTTTCCTAAGTATAAGACATCATACCCAGTCATTTTTAAGCGATCCGCGAGGCCTACATCTGCGCCAATTTCATTCAGTCGCGCCAATACATTTTGGGTTTGAAAAAAAACACCCAGAACAACCGTTATAAGTGCTGCTGCAAACCAGCCACCAGTCCGTTTGAAAAACCCGTCCATGTCTATATGGCTAGTGTGGAATGGGACATAAGGTCAAGTGGAGAGAAAAATGCGCGGATTCAAAACCATTATTGGATTGATAGGAGTTGCGGGATTTCTTTCGGCGTGTCTTGAACCTCAACCTGCCCCCGAACTTACCCAGCGCCTATCATCAGAATTTAAGGTCACGGAAATCCACACTGGATTATCAAACCCTTGGTCGGTTGCGGAAATGCCGGCTGGTGGATTTCTCATCACGGAAAAATACGGACCACTCTTACATTTCACGAGCGGCGGAACCCGCAGCGAAATTTCGGGTCTGCCCGACGATATTCATGCTAAAGCACAGGGGGGCTTATTAGATGTTGTCCTCGCGCCCGACTTTGCCGCGACCCAAGAGGTCTATATATCCTATTCTTATGGGAGCGATGAGGCGAATGGCACGGCCCTCCTGCGCGCAAAGCTTATAGGCGGCGCGCTTGAAAATCAGACCATTATTTTTCGCACCAGCCCGCCCAAAGCGGCCGCGGCGCATTATGGCGGAAAAATACTCTTTTTGCCAGATGAGACTTTAATCCTGACTTTGGGCGACGGCTTTGCTTATCGCGAGGCTGCGCAAGAAGCGGATACGCATTTAGGCAAGCTGGTGCGCCTGACCCGCGATGGCGGCGTGCCGACAGATAATCCCTTTTTGGGCCGCTCAAAAGACGGCCGCGCGTTTAAGCCGCAAATCTATTCGCTGGGTCACCGCAATGTGCAGGGCCTCGCTATGGATTCCGAGACAGGCACGCTCTGGCAGCATGAGCATGGCCCGCGGGGCGGGGATGAGCTGAACCTTTTGGAGCCGGGGGCCAATTACGGCTGGCCGCTGGCCACCAAAGGCCGCGATTACCAAGGCGCGCGTATCTCGCCCTATGAGAGCTTTGAGGGCACGATAGACCCCGTCCATAGCTGGGTGCCGTCAATTGCCCCCTCCGGTCTTGTGATTTATCGCGGGGATATGTTTCCGAGCTGGAACGGCGATGCGCTCATTGGCGGTCTGGCTAGCCGAGACTTGCGGCGTGTAGATTTGGAAGGCGGAAAAAGCGTCGGGGAAGAAGATTTACTCTCTGATCTGAATCTTCGCATTCGTGACGTTCGCCAAGCAAAGGACGGCGCGATTTTACTCCTTGTTGAAGCTGGAGCTAATGGGCGGCTTTTGCGATTAACCCCCCGTTAATCATAAGTTCCTTTTGTTGTTGCGACTGATTTGCAACGTTATTGACAATCATTCGCAATTACGCTATATAAACCCCATGATCCATTGCGTCTGCAATAATATTAATACGGCCAAGGTCGATGCTGCTGCGGCAAGCGGCGCGGAAACCGCTGCCTGTGTCCAGCGCGCCTGCGGCACCAAGTTCAATTGCGGACAATGCCGGGTGGATATTGAAGCCCGCCTTCGCGAATGGCGCGTGGCTAATCCGGCCTTAGAAGCCGCAGAATAACCCCAAAACCTCCGCTTTTTTGCACATGATTTGCAAGCGCGAAGATATTTGCGCGAATGATTTTCACCTGCAGTGATTTCGATTGACGCTTTCCCTCAACAGCGTCAGGACCACATCAACAGATGATTCCAAATCTAAGTTGAAGGCAAAAAGATGCGCGGCGATAAGAAAACAATTCAATGGCTCAATAAAGCTTTAAAGGCGGAGCTCACGGCGATTAATCAATATTTCCTCCATTCGCGCATGCTCAAGGATTGGGGCGTGAGCAAGCTTGCAAAAAAGGAATATGAAGAATCCATTGAGGAAATGAACCACGCCGATAGGATTATCGAGCGGATTTTATTTTTAGGCGGATTGCCAAATCTCCAAGACCTCGGCAAATTATATATTGGGGAGACGGTCGAAGAAATTCTGCAATGCGATATGAAACTTGAAGACATCGCGGTGCCTATGTACCGCGATGCGGTGGCCCATTGTGAGAAAGTTCGCGATTACGGCACGCGGGATATTCTCCAAGCCATTCTGATTGAGGAAGAAAATCATGTTGATTTTCTGGAGACGCAATTTGATCTCATCAAGCAAATGGGCATTCAGAATTATATTCAACTCCAAAGCGGATCTGCGGAAGAGGGTGAGGGCTAAAAGGCCTCCCCTTCGCTAGCTGATAACAATTTGCTGACAGCATTGTCATGCGGATTACGGTATTTTCTTAACCCCTCACCAAGTTTTTCGGGTTATCTAATTTCCCGTGAAACGGTCTCTTTTTATAATCGCCTCAGCGCTTGTGCTGTCGGCCTGCGGTTCTGCACCGACGATTGACGCGCCAACATCTGACCTGGCGGGAGTCTCCAATTTTACGCCAAATAATCCTGCGATCTCTCGCGGTCTCTTTTTACGCGATAGCGTGATTTATTCTCAAAAAGATGTGCGCTGGGCCGCCGATAAGCTCGGACATACCAGCGATACGATGGGCGGGGAGGGCTGTCTTGTTACGGCAACCTCCATGGCACTCACCAATCTTGGTTTTCAAACCAATCCCAAAGACCTCAATCAGCGATTGACGAAAACCAAAAGCTATACGCCGAAAGGTTGGTTGATTTGGGATGGCATTCGCCGCGTGACAGATGGCCGCGCCGTGGCGACCTATTATGATAAGGTCGACGCCCCAACGATTGATAGCTGCCTGCGAGACGGTGAATATCCCATGGTGCAATTTTACTTGCCAAATGGCCGCTCGCATTGGGCGATGATTGTGAAACATGATGTGCGCGGATATCATATGCGCGACCCGCTGCGCATTAGCGAAAAACCTCTAATTTTCCCCGCTGGCGTTAAAGGCTACCGCGCCCTGCGCTGTATTGGGTTGGCTAAGGCCTGATTAAGAGAATAGTCCCAAACCAATCTTGCGGACGGCCAAATAGACCGTAAGGTGAAACTGAAATGGCCCTATTTCATTCCCTCTTAATCATCCTCATATTTTTGGCGCTCTCATTAATTCTCCCAATTATTATTGTCCTTAAATGGTTGTCTCGTCCCGTTTGGGCCATGTTCAGTGCCTGCGCCCTCTATTGCCTTCCCTTGATTCTAGTCATTGTCGCGTCTGTTTATGGTGGACATCAGGAGGTTTCCGGGGCGATGTTATGGCTTGGCTCGGCGTTGCTCACCTTTATTTGGCTTATTCCGGGGTTTCTGGTTTTAATTCTAATCCAATGGTGGAGCCGAAAACGCCGCGCCCGCCGCGCGAAATCCGCAATCGAAGAGGCTTTCTAACCTCAAGCTTGCCAGTTTGAAGCACGAATGGATTTTTGCAAATTAGAACAAAACTCAAAAAGTTCTTGATTTGTTCTTATATCTCTGATTG
>CAZNXP010000029.1:0-14083 GCA_964576955.1 uncultured Algimonas sp. | reverse complement strand
CATTGTAACACCTTATATTGTTGCACATGGAACAGAGGCGCAAAAAAAGCGTTGGCTACCAGGCATGGTCTCTGGCGATTATATTGGCGCTATTGCTATGAGCGAGCCGGGGGCAGGGTCGGATCTTCAAAATATAAAAACGACAGCGGTAAAAGATAGGAATGGCTACCGCATAAATGGTTCGAAAATTTGGATTTCAAACGGTCATACATCCAATTTCATCGTAGTCGTTGTTAAAACTGACCCTTCTCTCGGCGCAAAAGGGACATCACTTTTGGTCGTTGAGACCGACAAGGTTGAAGGATTTTCTCGAGGCAAAAAGCTAGATAAAATCGGGCTAGAGGCACATGACACATCAGAGCTCTTTTTCGATGACGTGTGGGTGCCTGAAGAAAATCTATTAGGCGGCGTTGAAGGCCGCGGATTTATCCAACTTATGCATGAGTTACCACGTGAGCGCCTCATAATTGCTTACCGCGGCATCATTACAATGGAAAAGGCACTTGAGACGACCATTGAGTATACAAGAGATAGGAAAGTTTTCGGAAAGCAGTTGATTGAATTTCAAAACACGCAATTCAAATTAGCTGATATTAAAGCCCGTGCGACCATAGGAAAGGTATTCATAAATCACTGCGTAGAATTAGTCCTCCAAGGGAAACTGGATACGACCATGGCTTCAATCGCAAAACTTTGGGTGAGCGAAAATGAATTCGATATTGTCAATGAATGTTTGCAACTTCATGGGGGCAATGGATATATCAATGATTTCCGTATCGCCCATATGTTCCGGAATTCACGTGTGAAAACGATCTATGGTGGCTCCAGCGAAATCATGAAAGTTCTAATCGCCAGGAGCCTTTAGGTTGATGAGTTACAGATTGGGCTAAGGCCAATAACGTGAGCGTAATAGGCGTTTATAAAGTTTCCCATTTTCTTGACGGGGCAAAGCCTTATCAAAATCAACCGATTTCGGAGTTTTGATGGGACCAAGTTTGTCTCGGCAATATTCGATAATGTCTTTTCCGAAAGCCTCAGTCGCATCCGCCCAATCAACGGGCTGGATAACGGCTTTCATTTCTTCGCCCATATCTGCGTTAGGAACGCCAATGATAGCGACATCGAAAACCTTGGGATGTTGTATAATAAGGTTCTCTGTTTCTTGCGGATAGATGTTCACACCGCCCGAAATAATCACGAAGTTTTTGCGATCAGTTAGAAACAGATATCCTTCATCATCGACATAGCCAATGTCACCGAGTGTGGACCATGATGGATGAATTGGGTTACGGGAGTTTTTAGTTTTTTCGGGCTCACCCAAATATTCAAAATCATAACCACCTTCAAAATACACATTTCCAATCTCACCGACCGGCAATTCCTGCCCCGTGTCATCACAAATATGAACCGTGCTGTTCCGAGCCCGGCCAACTGAGCCTGGGCGTTTACGCCATTCTTCTGAGGTTATTGTCGTTAGGCCGTTTGCCTCCGAGCCAGCGTAATATTCTTCTATTATATCCCCAAACCAATCCATCATTTGTAATTTAACTTCGGGCGGACAGGGGGCGGCGGCATGAATAACATATTCCAGTGAGGATACATCATAGGCATTTCGCTGCTCTTCCGGAAGGCGGAGCATGCGGATAAACATTGTCGGCACCATTTGAGATATGGTCACGCCATAGTCTTGAATGGCTTGAAGCGTGCCTTCAGGTGTGAATTTTTTGGTGATAACGATTGTCGCCCCACGCCGCATCGTATTTGTTGAAAACAGGAGCGGGGCTGAATGATAAAGTGGAGCGCAGGCTAGGAAGACAGATTTATCAGTGAGATTATATATTTCTTCGTAGCGTTTTGACCATTTCGTATCAGCTATGAGCGGGCCCCCAATAAGCGGCAGTTTGACGCCCTTTGGACGTCCTGTTGTCCCTGAAGAATAGATCAAATGAAACCCGGACTCCTCATCGGAAATAGGGAAATCAGGCATGTTTTCAATTTTCTGGGCCCATGAAGGCGTACCGCCGACCGCCTCGTGAATGTGATATATATGCTCGAGCTTTGGGAGTGTCTCAGGTGCCGTTTCAACGAAACCTTCGGCTGACTTTATTTCACTTGAAACCACTAAAAGCTTTGCGCCGCAATTTCCGAGGATGTATTCCGCGTCATCAACTGAGAGATAGACGGGAAGAGGGCATATATAAACGCCTGCGCGTTGTGCAGCCCAGAAAATTTCTAAAAACTCTAGCGAATTTCTGGCCCAGAGCGCGACTATGTCGCCGTTTTGAATGCCGCAATGACGCAAAAATTGCGCACCTTGATTGCCTAAGGTTTCGAGTTCCGCGTAACTCCGCTGTTCACCCGTTTCTGCCATAATTAAGGCAGGTTTATCGGGGTGACTTTTGACGTATAATCGAGGGTGCATCTTTGGTGCCTAGCGCTTAAAGGGCGTCATAAAATCAAAAGACGCATCTCCAAGCTCTTTGCCCCCATCAACATTATAAATTGAACCTGTCGTGTAGATTGACGCATCTGACGCAAGGAAGGTTGCGACATTAGCAACGTCAGTCTTTGTACCCATGGCGCGTAATGGGATTTGCTTTTTGGTTTTTTCAGCAATTTCTTCGGTCCTGACCAGCCGCGAATAGCCTTCTGTATCTTCAATTGGGCCTGGAGATATCGCATTCACCCGTACGCCAGCTTGCCCCCACTCAAGCGCAAGGCACTTACAAAGCATATTGACGCCAGCTTTCGCTGCGCAGGCATGGGCTTGATATGGCCGAGGTTGGACGGCTTGACCCGCCGTGATGGCGATCAAAGAGGCACCCGGTTTGGCCAAATAATCCCAACTCGCTCGAAAGACGTTAAATGTCCCAACGAGATCAATATCAATGACGGTTTGAAAGCCCTTGGAAGATAACCCAACAATTGGGGAAAGGAAGTTTCCGGCTGCACCAGAGATAACACAATGAATATCGCCAAACTCGCTGTGCGTTTTTTTAAAGGCCTCTAACACACCATTATAGTCTCGAACATCAGTCGCAATGCCTAGAGCTTTTGCGCCTTTTTTTTGTAGACCTTTTACGGCGACATCAATTTTATCTTGTGAGCGAGATAAGATGACAAGGTTTGCGCCAAGCTCAGCATATTGTTCAGCTATGCCTAAATTAATGCCGGATGAGCCGCCAGCAACAAAGGCCGTTTTTCCTTTTAATAGGTCTTTTGAATAGATATCTGTCATGGATTTTCGTTTCGTATTTTATATGAAATTATGTGCGTCCTGAGCGTTTTATTGCCCTGTAAAATTAGCTTTTCGTTTCTCGCGAAATGACGAGACACCCTCGATAAAATCATTGGTACGCCCCGCCGTTCTTTGGAAATCTCTCTCGCGCGCGAGTTGTTCGGCAAAACTTGAATCTAATGCAGCCCATGTCATTTGCCGGATGAGTTTTAGAGAGAGGGGCGGGCCCTTCGCCAGTTTAAGAGCTATTTGTTCTGTTACGGATTCTAAATCTTCATCTGCAACTAGCCGAGTGATTAATCCATCTGCATAGGCTTTCTCTGCTGGGTAACGCTCACCTAACAGAGTGAGTTCCATCGTTTTTACGCGTCCAATCGCCCTCGACATCAAATAGGCAGCGCCTCCATCAGGCACGAGGCCGATATTGCAAAATGACTGTAGGAAAAATGCCGTTTTAGAGGTGACGATAATATCGCCCATTAGCGCTAGGCCACATCCAAAACCAACGGCGGGACCGCGAACGGACGTTATAAAGGGGATAGGCAAGTCACGTAGTTTCAAAAACATAGGATTGAAAATACGTTCCAAACGGATACCCATGTCTCGATCGGGGTCGTCTAAATTGATATTTCCACCGCCAGATAAATTAGCACCAGAGCAAAAACCTCGCCCATGACTGCCCAGCACAATGGCGCGGGCTTCTTTGACGCCTTTGTCGAGTGCGAGCATAATTTCTTGACCCATCTCACCGGACATTGCGTTCAAAATTTTGGGTTGATTTAACCGGATATAGGCCACGTCATCGCGGAGTTCATATTCAATTCGTTCAAATTCTGGCACAGAATTCTCCGTCGGACCTCTGATTTTTGTCTATTGCATGACTTTCTAACATATCTTACTAAGTAAGATAAGAGAAAATATGCGACTCTGCATATAGTTTAAATTAGGATGTGAAGATGAGCGATGACTTTGGCATTTTAGCTGTCGGGGCTTATATTCCTCGGCGGCGTCTGCAACGGCACGCTATTCATTCAGCCAATGGATGGTTTGCGCCGAATATGCGGGGTTTGGCGAAGGGCGAGAAGGCCATCGCTAACTGGGACGAAGATGCCGTCACAATGGCTGTGGATGCCGGGCGAGATTGTCTGAATGGGTCTGGGGCCGCGTCACCAGAAACCCTTTCAATCGCGTCGACTACCCTTCCATTTTCTGATCGGTTAAATGCTGGCATTGCAAAAGAGGCGCTGAACTTGCCGGATAATACAGGGGCTTTAGACTTTACAGGCAGTCAACGCGCTGGAACATCTGCACTTATTCAAGCTCTTAAAGGTGGGAGCTCACATCTCTGCCTTGCCGCCGATAATCGAAAAGCACGTCCCGGGTCGGAATTTGAAATGCTCCAAGGGGATGCTGCGGCAGCTATATTAGTGGGCGCTGGCAAGCCCGTCGCCAAACTTTTAGGACACCATAGTCTGACGATTGATTTTGTCGACCATTTCAAAGCGACAGGTGAAGATTTCGATTATCATTGGGAGAAACGATGGGTTCGCGATGAGGGACATCAGGCCATTTTAGGTGGCGCGATAAAAGACGCGGTCGAGGCTATTGGACTCACCACAGCGGATATGGACCAGGTCCTAATCGCATTGCCTGGGAAATCTCTCCCGCCCAAGCTTATTAAGGCTGCTGGTTTCAAAGACGGCGCAGTCGCAGATACGCTCCATGCGAGCGTTGGCTATACAGGGACAGCGCATCCTTTATTGATGCTAGCAAATGCTTTGGAAAATGCGGCGCCAAATCAAAAAATTCTGTTAGCAGGATTTGGTCAGGGGGCGGATGTCTTAATTTTTGAAACCACGTCTCATGTTAAATCCGTTAGCCCTGCAAAAGGTGTTCAAGGCTACCTAGCAGAGCGTTTGGCGGATGAAAATTACATGCGCTATCTTTTCCATCGTGATCAAATTGCTCTCGAAAAGGGAATGCGCGCTGAATTTGATGAGAAACAACCGGGAACGGCTCTCTCACGCAACCGAAAGACAGCGCTGGGTTTGATCGGTGGTAAATGTACAAAAACAGGAACCGTTCAATTCCCGAAAACAGATATATCTGTTTCTCAAAATGATCGCGCGATTGGAACTCAAGAAGATTACCCGCTCGCAGATAAAGTGGCGAAAATTACGACATTCACGGCGGACCGCTTAACCTATTCTCCCGATCCGCCAACCTATTACGGCATGATTGATTTTGAAGGCGGTGGCCGAATGATCTCTGAATTTTCAGATGTATCAGAGGGAGATATCGAAGTTGGCCGTGATATGCGCATGGTCTTTCGGATTAAGGCCAAGGATTACAATCGAAACTTCATCAAATATTTTTGGAAGGCGACCCCTATTCGGGACGCGCAGAAAGACGAGGCGAACTAATGGCACGCGGTATTAAAGATAAGGTCGCCATTTTAGGCATGGGCTGCGCGCGCTTCGGCGAACGGTGGGATAAAGATGCGTCTTCGTTAATGGTGGAAGCCTTTGAAGAAGCACTGGAAGATGCCGCGATTGATGTGTCTCAAATCGACGCGGCGTGGTTGGGCGTAGGATTTGATGGCCAAAATATTGGACCGTCAGGTATTCCGGCTGCAATCGCTTTGCGTCTTCCAAACATAGGTGTAACAAAGGTCGAAAATTACTGCGCGAGCGGGACTGAATCTTTCAGAGGGGCTGTCTACGCCGTTGCTTCTGGTGCGGCAGATATTGCTCTAGCGATGGGCGTCGAAAAGTTAAAAGACACAGGTTACGGTGGCTTGCCTATTCGTACGCGAGGCACCCAATGGGATATTATTGGCACCAATGGATCTGCGCCGGGTAATTTCGCGCAACTCGCTTCAGCTTACCGGAACAAACACGGCGTAACACCCGATGATTTGAAGCGCGCAATGGCGCATGTTTCGGTTAAAAGTCATGATAATGGAGCCAAGAACCCGAAGGCTCATTTGCGTAAAAAAATCAATATTGATACGGTGATGAATGCACCGATGATTGCGGAACCTTTGGGTCTATTTGATTGCTGCGGCGTGTCCGATGGGGCGGCTTGCGCGATTGTGACAACACCTGAAATTGCCCGCGCGTTGGGTAAGCTAGACATCGTTACGGTAAAGGCCCTCCAACTTGCCACTTCAAATGGATGGGAAATGCAGGGCAAAGGTTGGGATGGTAGCTATGTACATACTACCCGAGTTGCAGCGAAGAAAGCCTATGCCGAAGCTGGTATTACCGACCCTGAAAATGAAATTTCACTGACTGAGGTTCACGATTGCTTCTCCATCACGGAGTTGGTCACAATGGAAGACTTATTTATCTCCAAAGACGGCCAAGCTTGGAAGGATGTTTTAGACGGCAAGTTTGACGCGGATGGAAAGATTCCATGCCAAATTGATGGCGGCCTGAAATGTTTTGGCCATCCCATTGGTGCCTCAGGTCTCCGGATGATTTACGAAAATTACCTGCAGCTTTTAGGCCGCGCCGGAGATAGGCAACGCCAAGACCCACCTAATCTTTGCTTGTCTCATAATTTGGGAGGCATGCCGTTCCAGAACGTCAGTTCTATCGCTATTGTTGGACTCCAAAAATGACAAAATTAGGAATGGCTGATGACGTCTTCGCGCAATTTTTGGAACAATTGCGCCGATATGTGCGGGAACGTCTTGTGCCGGCGGAAGACGAAACAATTGAAAATGACGGCGTGCCTGAGGACATTCTAGCCGAGATGAAAGAGATGGGGTTGTTCGGTGTCACCATAGCTGAAGAATATGGTGGGTCGGGTTTTTCAACGTCGCAATATATTACCTTTATTAAAGAACTCGCTTGGGCATTGCCTGCCTATCGCTCAATCATTTCTATGAATGTCGGAATGACAGGGTCCGCAATTTCCAATAACGGAACACAAGCGCAAAAATCATATTGGCTCCCACGCATGGCGTCGGGTGAGGTCATTACCTGCTTTGGCTTGACTGAACCAGATAGCGGATCCGATGCAGCTGCGTTATCAACGACTGCCGTACGAGACGGTGATGACTATATCATCAATGGAACCAAACGATATATCTCCTCTGCGCCTTTTGCTCAAATGGGTATGATTATGGCGCGGACGAGTTCTGAAAACCTCCTGAAGAATGCGCACATCAGCGCATTTTTGGTCCCTATGGATTTACCCGGAATTAGTTTGGGAAAACGAGATAAAAAAATGGGTCAAAGCGGATCACCCATTTGCGACATCATTTTTGACAATGTCCGTGTTCCTGCAGACGCTCTTTTAGGCGGTGTTGAAGGTCAAGGCTTTCAGGCGGCTATGAAATCTGTAGATAATGGACGCCTTTCTGTCGCGGCTGCGTCCGTTGGATATGCTAAACGCATGCTCGATTATGCGCTTAATTACGCGATGGAGAGAAAAGCCTTTGGTGAAACCATAGCGAATTTTCAGCTTATTCAAGCCATGCTCGCAGACTCGGAAGCGGAAATTTACGCCGCTGAATCCATGCTTGATGATGCCACAAGGCGGGCAGATGCAGGCGAAAATGTAATTGTAAAAGTCGCTTGCGCCAAGATGTTTGCCTCTGAAATGTGCGGACGTGTTGCGGACCGCGGCGTTCAAATTTTAGGCGGTGCTGGTTACCTCAAAGAATATCTAGCAGAGCGCTTTTACCGAGATTGCCGTATTTACAGAATTTACGAAGGCACGACGCAAATCCAACAATTGGTTATCGCGAAACGGATGATCAGAGCTCACAAACAGCGGGCCTAGTCCATGTATGATCTTTTAAAAGGCTTGCGCATTATTGAAGCGACCTCATTTGTCGCCTCTCCATCGGCAGGTATGTATCTCGCCCAATTTGGCGCGGAGGTTATTCGTGTGGATCATGTTAAAGGTGGTCCAGATTATAACCGCTGGCCGAAAGCCGATAATGGCGCGAGTTTTTATTGGGAAGGCCTGAATAAAGCGAAGAAGTCGCTCTCGGTGAACCTAAAAACGACTGAAGGCCGAGAGCTTCTTCAGCGGCTCGCGGCGTCTGGCGGAGAGCAGGGCGGTATTCTTCTGACCAATTTTCCTGTTGGTGGATTTTTATCTTATGAGAATTTAAAGGTTCTAAGAGAAGATATGATTGTCGCACGCGTCATGGGGCAAGCTAATGGTGGGCCCGCTGTCGATTATACGGTAAATTGCGCGCTCGGCGTACCTTACATGACGGGTCCAGATTCGCTTGGAGATGAGCCTGTTAATCACGTCCTTCCAGCTTGGGATTTATTGGCTGGGGCCTATACGGCCTTTGCAATTTTGGCTGCCGAGCGCCGACGCCGCGAAACGGGGCAGGGGGCAGATGTACGTGTGCCCTTGTCAGATATTGGAATTACGAGCCTAGCCAATTTAGGACAAATTGCCGAAACGCTCTATACTGACGAAAATCGCCCGCGATATGGGAATGAAGTTTACGGCGCATTTGGCAAAGACTTCTCCACCTCCGATGGGCAGCGTTTAATTGTTATGGCTATTTCACCGCGGCAATGGACGGGGCTCGTTAAAGTGCTCGAAATTGCCGAAGATGTTGCGGTGATAGAAGCTGAGCGCGGCGTGAATTTCAATTATGATGAAGGCGTACGGTTTGAACATCGAGACGTCCTATATCCGCTTGTTCAAAGTAAAATAGCGCGGTGGAAGGCAGCTGAATTAGGTGAAGCTTTAGACGCTGTCGGTGGCTGCTGGGGAACCTATCAAACGATAAGAGATGCTGTGACTGACCCCGCACTCGTGACTGAAAATCCGGTATTTGAGATGATGAAAAATCCGAGTGGTTTTAGCTATCCAACGCCAGGCTCTGTCGCCACATTGGGAGGTGAGGTGCGTGGAACGCCGAAAACTGCGCCTCACTTGGGTCAAAATTCCGAAGATGTTTTAGGTGACATTCTGGGGATGGATACCAAAGAAATAGCGTCTCTAATCGACCAAGGCATTGTGAAAGCATAAGTGAAGATGAACCACCAAGCATTATTAGAACGCGCTGACGCCGCTTTAAGTTCAGTTGCAAAATATGTCAGCTTTATTCGAGGTCGTGTTCTAGAGCGCGTGGTCGTTGATGGCCGGGCAAAGTCTGATTTGATTAACCGCGAGCAGCGCATCGTGCATGGATATGCGTGGGTTGAAACAACTTATACAGCGCTTTTATCTGTTCGAGATTGGGCAAGGAACTTATCGGAACTTGGTGCCTTGAAGGCCGCGGATAGCTTAGCGCTTGAAATCGCCTTTGGTGAGTATTTGGCGCAATTAGTTAGCGGCATCCCTATGGCGCAAAATGAATTCATTCGGCCTGCTGATTTTGGTGTGAGTGAGGCTGCCCAAAAAATGGCGTCCGAAGAATCTATTCAGGCATTTATTGAAACAGGAAATAATGCGAAAAATCGACAACAATTGGCTGAACTGATTTCTGAAGGTCAAGGCATTTCCGAGGACTTGAATGATGATTTGTTAAATGCCGTGCGTGAGCAATATCGCCGCTTTACCGAAGAGAGAATTATTCCTGTTGCGCATGAATGGCATCTGGCAAATGACCTTATCCCAGATGAGATTGTCACGGAAATGGCGGATCTGGGAACTTTTGGAGTCTGCATTCCCGAAGAGCATGGCGGTTTGGGACTAGGTAAATTATTCATGTGTATTGTCACGGAGGAATTAAGCCGTGGATGGATTGGGGCTGGTTCGCTGGGTACACGTTCCGAGATTGCTGGGGAATTAATATTGCTCGGCGGCACTGATGCTCAAAAAGAAGAATGGCTCCCGAAAATTGCGAGCGGTGAAGTCCTGCCAACAGCTGTCTTTACCGAACCCGACGTTGGGTCTGACCTTGGCTCATTGAAAACAAAGGCGTTGCAATCAACATCGGGAAATTGGGTTTTATCTGGTGCGAAAACTTGGATTACCCATGCATCGCGTTCTGATTTAATGACGGTTTTGGCCCGAACAAATGCCGACGAAAAAGGCTATGCTGGGCTATCCATGTTTCTTGCCCCGAAACCCCGAGGGACGGATGATAATTTATTCCCAGCAAAGGGAATGTCAGGCGGCGAAATTGAAGTTCTAGGCTATCGCGGGATGCGCGAATATGAGCTGGGTTTTGATGATTTCACAATTCCACGGGACTCATTGCTGGGCGCGGAGCAAGGACGAGGCTTTAAGCAACTTATGAAAACATTCGAAGGTGCCCGCATTCAAACCGCTGCGCGGGCCGTTGGAGTCGCCGTAAGGGCTATGGAACTTGCGCTTAAATATGCGCAAGAACGCAAGCAGTTTGGGAAGGCAATTTTAAATTTCCCCCGTGTTTCAGATAAAATTGCTATGATGGCCGTTGATATTTTGATGTCGCGAGAAATTACTTATTTTTCAGCGCGCGAAAAAGATAAAGGCCGGCGCTGCGATATAGAGGCAGGGATGGCGAAGCTTTTTGCTGCGCGGACGGCTTGGAGTAATGCGGATTCAGCTTTGCAAATTCATGGTGGTAATGGGTATGCCCTCGAATATGAAATAAGCCGAATTCTCTGTGATGCTCGTATTCTCAACATATTTGAAGGGGCAGGTGAAATTCAGGCACAAGTCGTTGCCAAAGGAAAATTAGTTGATCGTATAAATGGTTGAAAATCTACAAAAATGGATTGGGAATACGGAGAGCCACACGGATATCGTGACGGTGTCTCTGGTCGCGCGTTATAAGGCTGTTATTGGCAACGCGGCGCCTAAAGAGGGCGTGCCTTATGGACTGCATTGGTGCACGTGCTTACCGACTGCAAATATGGAGGCTCTCGGCAAAGATGGTCACCCAAAAACAGGTAGTTTTTTACCGCCAAGCCCATTGCCGAGGCGGATGTGGGCTGCGAGTGATGTCACTTTCCTAAATCCCATCTCCATTGGATCAAATATTGAACGCCATTCAATAATATCGAACGTCACCGAAAAATCGGGTCGGTCAGGAACGCTGCTTTTTGTTGAGGTTGAGCATTTGACCCAAGCAAATGGAGTGGATGCGGTTCAAGAAAAACAAACGATTGTGTACCGCGAACCTACGAGTCAAAAAGGCGTTTTGCCAAACGCGATAGATGTTGATCTTTCTGAATGGGAAAATGTTGAAACATTGACGCCTAACACCGCTGTTCTTTTTCGCTTTTCCGCCCTGACATTTAATACGCACCGAATACATTATGACGAAACCTATGCGCGCGAGATTGAGGGCTATCCCGCTTTGGTTGTCCATGGGCCTTTAATGGCCTCTCTCTTACTCCGGTTTGCAACGCAATTATCGAGCGGTCAGGCATTGAAAAGATTTTCATTTCGGGGACGGGCTCCGGCATTTTGTGGTCAAGATATCCATTTGGCGGCAAAGACAATCGACGACGGATATAAACTCGCAATTATCGGACCGGATGGTCAAATGGTTATGAGCGCAGAAGTGGGGTTGTAATATGTTTCAGTTTTATAGGCGGAAAAAGACGTGAAAGAGACAGTTTTAAACCCTGCTGTGAGCTTCGAGCCTGTTCAAGTTACCTCAAAAATGGCTGGCGGAAAAATTCGAGTACCGAAAGTGGCCGAGTTAGTTGCGGAGACAATTCGTAATCGTATTTTAAATGGCGAACTCAAAGAAGGAGACTCACTTCCCGCCGAAGCGCAATTATTGGAGGCCTTTGGTATTTCTCGGCCGACATTACGTGAAGCTTTTCGGGTATTGGAAACGGAAAAGCTCATAAGTGTGTCTCGTGGGACTCGTTCGGGTGCAACTGTGCATGAGCCTAGGATTGAAAGCGTCTCGCGCTACGCTAGTTACGTCATGCGAGCAAAAAACATGACAATTGCGGAAATTTATGACGCGCGCTTGGCCATTGAACCATTCGTTGTGCGCCGGCTTGCTGAGAAGCGACCTAAAGAAGTTTTAGAACGATTGAGGCAAGAGGCGGAACGTCTGGAAAAATTGAATGATGCCGAAAATCATGAAGCGGTCACTGTTGGGCTCACTGAATTTCACCGCGTTCTCGTTGAGGTTGGGGGCAATCAGGCCCTTCATTTCTTAGTGGAGCTGTTGAATGATATTCTAAAAGAACATCAGGTTCGACATCTCTCATTACGTCCTTTTACATCAGAGGAGCAACGTAAGCGCTCTAAGGTTGGCATTAAATCTTTTTTCCGTCTGATTGCCTATATTGAAAAAGGAGATGTGGATGGAGCGGAAAACCATTGGCGCTTGCACCTAGAAAAAACCAATAAAATATGGGTTACAAACCCGCAGATGTTGCCGCCTATTATTTAGAGATAGCTACTTTTCAGGCTATACAACGATAAACCTATCATTACTCGTGTTGAGAAGCTCTGGGCCATCTTTACCCACTAATACTAAGTCTTCCAAATGGGCTGTGCCGCCAAGGCCGCTGTCCAGTAGGGGCATATCGATGCTCAAAATCATATTCTCGACAAGCTCAATTTCGTCTTTCTCCCATAACCCAAAGTCTGCCTTACTTGGCTCATCTGTATGTTGAAGCCCGACACTGTGCGGATTGATAGCGAAACCAGCGTCGACGCCCGTTTCTGCAAAAAGTTTCGTGCCCGCTGCGTAAATTTCGGAATATTTTGTGCCGACTTTTAACATAGGCATAAGGCGATCCCATGTATCTGAGAGAGCGTCGACAACTTTCTTCATTTGCCGTGTTGGCTCACCGACGCAGACCGTCCGACCGAAATCACCATGATAGCCCTGAAACTCGCTAACGCAGTCTATTAAAAATGTGCGGCCTTCTGGGATATTTCCGGGGATGAGTTCCGGAACGATGGCATCTATGGCCATGAATACGGGTTGCGACAGGTTAGCACCGCAATTTCGCGCAAATTCTCTTCGAAGTTCCTGAAGGCTCGCGCCAGCGCGAATCGACTTCACGGCTTGTCTGGCAGAGGCTGCGTTTGCCTCAATAGCGTAGCGGGCCAATTCAAGTTCAGCTGCGGTTTTTTGCAGTCTAATTTTTTTGATTATTCGCTCACCGTCAACGATCCGTAAATCTAGATCGCTTTTTGCTAAGGTTTCACGGATTTTTGGATGGTCAATGGCAACTGTTTTATTTTCTAAATCTGTATCTAATATCTGCTTGATAAGAGCACCCTCAACGGTTGCGAAATGTTCCCGCTTAGCGATTTTGTCTCTCTCGCGTCTTTGTTTGATATGCGGAGCTAGCTCCACCTCTTGGTGATAGCGTGGATAAAAATCTTCAAAAACGGGTGCGTTAATGATGTCGTTGATGTCTGTAAGAGAGGCGAAGGAAGCGGGATCTGCCGGTACAGAAAATAATTTATAATCTAGTTCATTGAAAATATCTGTATCGGCAACGCCGCCAAAATAAACGCCAAAACGTCCGATGATAAATGTGGGTCTGTCCGGTGTTTTCGCGGCCAATGTCGCATAGGAATAATCATTCATGCCTAGTCTGTAGGTCATGGGTTTTTGATTGGTCAGATAGTAAATATTTCTGGGTTCTGAGCAGATTAGTAAGTCAACTTTTTCTTCGGCTAGGATATCTGCGGCTCTGGCTTTGTTATAGAATAGGCTTGATGGGGTTGGCGGTAACTCTAGAGCGGATATCGACGAAGACACAGGCGCCTCATGATTTGAAGAGACTTGTGAATTTGAATCGCAGGCCATGAGACCTGTTGCCGCTGCGCCTGTCGCGATACCGGATAATGCTGAACGCCGAGAAATCCCCATGCCTAGTCTCCTGTTGTGCAAATTAAATTGTTTTGCCGAATTATCTATTAGCTATTTTGCAACCAATGTAA
>CAZNXP010000028.1:11158-14668 GCA_964576955.1 uncultured Algimonas sp. | reverse complement strand
CTGGTCAATGGCGCTGATTATGCCGTTATTCGGGACAGACCGTCCATTGAGGACATCTTAAAGACCGAATCCTTGCCAGATTGGCTGTGAAAACACAGTAATATCACGGACATTTAACGCGACAGCAAATCTCATCCGATTATAGTCAAACCATGTCAGAGAATCTGGACAGTATTATAGAGACGACGCAGCGCCTCGTGCGGCGCGCGAAATTGCGTTTATATTGGGAAGTCTATGCGCCTACTCTCGCGCCCGGATTTTTAGCGATTGCACTATTCACCCTCGGTGCATCGCTGGGGTTCTGGCAGTGGATTGGCGACCCTATCCGGTTGATTGCACTGCTCGTGACGCTGTATTTTGTCGTGCGCTCCGTGCGCCGCGCGCTCTTGCTGAGACGTCCGACACATTCAGATGCACGGCGGCGCATTGAAACAGATTCTGGCCAAGCTCACCGCCCGCTCGATGTATTAGATGACCGTCCCGCCTTGTCCGCTGAGGTCTGGCCTTCGCATCAGAAAATTGCCTTAGGCCAAGCCCGCAGCCTTCGCCGCGCCGCGCCGCGCCCAACGTTGTCGCCGATTGACCCCTATTATCTTCGCATCATCGCGCCAGCGCTTTTGATTGTGGCTTCCCTTTATATGGCTGGATTTTCCTTTGAGCGCCTGCGCCGCGCCATCACCCCAAATTGGCAATCTCCCATTCGCGCGAGCCACGTCAGCTATGAAGCTTGGATTGACCCGCCGAGTTACACGGGACGCCCCCCGATTTACTTTAAAGACGGTGCAAATGTCGCCGCCCCGCAAGGCAGTGAATTTGTCGTCCGCATTTCAGGCTCAAAAACAGCGCCGCGCCCGCGCCTTACCCAAGGCTGGTGGTCCCGCTTCCTAACGCCGAAACGTTTGGGCGCGAAGAGCTTTGAAATTAGCGAGACGATGGATAAAACGGCGAAAATCGAATTTCGTGTTGGCCTGTCGCGTAAGACTTTTACCCTCAATGTCGGCGACGATCTCGCGCCAGAGGTGGAAGTAATCGAGCCACCAAAAGCCGATAAACGTGACCGCCTCACACTCGAATATTCCTTAAATGATGATTTTGGCGTCGAAACCCTTCAGTTAGAAATGGCGCTAATGGAAGAGGACACCCAGGCAGAGGCAGCCTTTGACGGCGTCTCGGTCTTTGCAGATATCTCCCTTCCCGCCTCAAGGCAAACATCTGTCGAAAAGGCGAAGGCGGCCATAGATTTATCCAAGACCCGCTATGCAGGCCGCAAAGTCATTGGACGATTAGTCGCCACAGACGGCGCGGGTCAGGCAGGCTATTCCGAGCCTGTTTGGTTTATTGTTCCAGATAAAATCTTCGTCGAACCTTTAGCGAAAGCTGTCGCAGAACAGCGCGTCATCGTCATGGCAGGGCTAGATGAGACATATAAGCCCGCCCCGCCTGAAACGCCCCAACTGACGCAGGAAGAGGGCTGGAACCAATATCAACCTCGCGGAACTGAGGCCGAGGTCATTTATGATTTGCATTTACCTTGGGACCGCGCGCCTGCACCCATCCAGCGGGCAACCTTGCTTATTGAAGCTGTGACGGACGAGCCTGCTGGCCTGTTCAAAGACCCCGCCGTCTTTATGGGACTGCGGCACGCGCGCTCTCAAATGCGCCACGCGGAAAGCGTTGCTGAACTTAAAGGCCTCCCTGACGATCTATGGCGCATTGCTTTGCGCGCAGAATTTGGCGTGCTGGGGTCCGCTTTAGAAGAAATGCGCGAAGCTGAAGCCGCTCTTAGAGAAGGCATTGCGCGGCGCGCCGCCAAACGCGAAATCGACACCTTATTCGATCGTTATAATTTAGCCGTTGATGCCTATACCGAAGAGCTTCGCAGGAAAGCCCTAGAAGAAGGAATTCAAGAAGGCGACGGCGGCGGAGATGGCGGCGGAAGCGGCGGGAGCCTCGATGAAATTCAGGAACTTCTCAAAGCCATTGAAGAAGCCAATGCTGCCGGGGATACGGAAGGGGCCCGCAAAGCCCTCGCCCGCTTAGCTGAGGTCTTAGAAAATATGCAAATCCAACTCTCGCAAGGCGGCGGAGGCGGAGGCGGCGGTGATCCGTCAAGCGGCGACATGTCCGAAGAAGAGCAGCAACAGCTCGAAGACCTTGCTGATTTGACGGGTAAGCAAAGGGACTTACAGGACGAAACCGAACAAGCCGAACGCGAAGAAGAGGAAGATGGTGAAGAACAAGGTGACGACTCTGAAGGCTCTGACGGAGACGGGTCACAAGGCGGCGACGCGCAAGGCCTAACACCGCAAGAATTAGCGCGCCGTCAAGAAGAACTTCGCGAGCTTCTCGACAGCTTGGGAGACAGCTTAGCCTCAGGTCAAGGCGAGTCCGAAGGACAAGAAGGAACTGAGCCCGGCGGCGGTGAAACGGCAGAGGCAGAAGAGGGCGAAAACGGTGCAGGGTCTGAAGACGGAGAACAAGGCGCTGGCGGCGGCGGGTCAGAAGAGCTGCAAGAGCAATTTGCCGAAGGTATTGGCGCCGCTGGACAGGCGATGCGCCGCAGTGAAGACGCACTCCAAGACGGTGATTTAGAAGCGGCAGGCGACGCCCAAGAAGAGGCTATTCGGGCCTTACGCGAAGCCGGAGAAGCTTTAGCTGAAGCCGTATCCGAGCGCGGTGAAGGCCGCGAAGGCGGAGAGGACGGCAATGACCCGCTTGGCCGCAGTGATAGCGGATTTGATGACGGGACTGAAAGCGCTGATATTGACAACCAAGATAATGCAACGCGCTCGCGCGAGCTTTTGGAAGAATTACGCAGGCGTGCCGCCGAACAAGAACGTGAAGTCGAAGAGCGGCAATATATCGATCGGTTGCTGAAACGCTTCTAAGTGCGCCTATTCATCTTCAGGCTCAAAACGGTATCGGAGTTCCACACCGTCAATCGGCGGAGAAGGATAATCCGTTTCAATGTTCACGCGCCCGCTTCCAGGCACGGTTCCAACCTCGACATACCAATCCACTAAGGCTTCGCCCGAGCGGTTTTCCAGACGAAATTGAACCAGCGGGGCTGATATGGCCGATGACGTCAAATTTACGACGTCGCCGCTCACGCGCAAAACATCTTCGCCGTCAATGACGAGGCGCTGAGATGAGAGATTCTGAATATCCAAGCCGTTGGCTTTTACATTCATGCCCAAAGCTTGGTAGATTGCCGCGGATTTGGGAAAAGTTTCAACAATCGCTTGCCGCTTTACAAAGGCAAACATAGCCGCCGCGCCCAACAGCAATAAGGGCACCGTCCATATCAAGCGGATAACGCGTTTGCGCTTTGCTAATTTTTCAGCATCGGCCTTATCGCGCAGCAATATATGCGCGCCAACAGAGGCAGGTGCGGCGCTAGCTGCGGTGAAGAGAGATTTCCCAGCTGAGTCGGTTTTTAAGTCGTTCAATAAGTCCCCTTGCCCATCTACTTGCCCGTCTACTTGCCCGTCTACTTGCCCGTCTACTTGC
>CAZNXP010000028.1:0-11058 GCA_964576955.1 uncultured Algimonas sp. | reverse complement strand
TCTACTTGCCCGTCTACTTGCCCGTCTACTTGCCCGTCTACTTGCGAGTCGGGCACAGTTTCGGGCGTCAAGAGAACGGTTTGATTATCCTTCAACGCCATAACATCAGGGTCGATGCCCTCGACAAACCAGACCGTTTCGCAGCTCGCGCAGCGTACAGACCGCCCATTTGGGCCAATCGAGCCGTCTTTCGCCATATATTTTGTGGAACATTCGGGACAGGTCAGTATCATAGGGTTTAAAATTATTCCGAGTCAGTCAAAAGGTTATATATAGACCGTGCCACAACAGGCTCAAATGTCCAGTTTACCCGACCTTGTTAATTTTGAACGAGTAGCGCTTCGCTATGGCCGTGGACCAGAGGTTTTAACAGAGGCAACATTGGATTTGCCGCAAGGCAGTTTCACCTTTTTAACGGGGCCTTCCGGCGCAGGAAAATCGACACTCCTAAAACTCTGCTACCTATCACTTATCCCCTCGCGCGGGCTCATCCGCATGTTTGGAAAAGATAGCGCGCTACTGACCAATGCAGAACGCCAAGCGATAAAACGTAGAATTGGTGTGGTATTGCAGGACTTCCATTTAATCGAACATCTCTCGGTCTATGAAAATGTCGCGCTTCCGCTTCGCGTCGCAGGACAAAGCCGTTCCGCCTATAATGAAGACCTAGTAGAATTGCTGCGATGGGTCGGCCTTGGGCACCGCATGCAAGCCTATCCCCCCACCCTCTCTGCAGGGGAAAAACAGCGCTGCGCCATTGCCCGCGCCGTTATTGCGAAGCCGGACCTTCTGATTGCGGATGAACCCACAGGCAATGTTGACCCCGAGATTGGACGGCGTTTACTGCGTCTGTTTTCCGAGATGAACAGGATGGGCACGACTATACTTATCGCAACGCATGACACCCATTTGATTGATGAGATAGAGGCCCGCGTCTTGCGCATTGAAGATGGGCAGGTTTTCAAGGGTAAACCCGCATGAGTACCCCACCAAATGAGGCCCCTTTGCTGCCCAATAAGCTCCGAAATGTTCGGGCGCTTTGGGTTGTTTTGATTATCATGGCCTTATTGGCGGGCTGCGCCCTGCTCTTTGCGCGCGGGTCCATGCGCCTATCAAATGATTGGCAATCCCAACTTTCAGACACACTAACCGTCCAAGTCATGCTTGAGACGGCAGAGGATTGGGAGGCGCAAACCGCTCTAGCGCGAGAGAGTCTTAGCAGCGCCTTGCCGGGAACCGATATTGCCGTATTGCCGCAAGCCGAGGCCCGCGCTTTGCTTCAACCTTGGCTTGGAAATGCAGCCCTGCCCGATAATTTACCCGTTCCGGGATTGATAAATGTGGAAGGGGAAAACCTAAATGCGCAAGCCGCGCGAAGCGCTTTAGAGGCCACAGGGCTGACAACCAATATTGATGATAATTCCCGCTATGCAGACCAGCTCGGCCGGACGGCGCGGCGCTTTGTCAGCATCGGGATTGGCACATTAATTTTGATGTTAATTGCAGGCCTCTCCGTGAATATCTTTGCCACACGGGCTGGCATGATTACGCAAAAAGATATTATCCGCGTTCTCGTCCAAGTCGGCGCGAGCGATAAGTTCATTGCGCGCCTTTTCATTGGCCAAGCCTTTAGGCGCGGCACGATGGGGGCCGCGATTGGTCTCATGCTCTCCGCCCTGCTCTGGCTCTTGCTTTCGCTTTTGGGAGATTGGGGCGAATTAGGGTGGACAGCCCTGCACCCGGGCACAATCGATATTTTATGGCTCATTGGGTTAGGTCTCTTCTTCGCGCTGATTTGCGGCATTGCCGCCGGCATGACAGCAACGCGCCAACTGGCCTTTGAACGCAGGCGCCTGTGACAGAAGCGGTCCCACAACCACAGTCTAAACGCCGAGGCTGGGCGAGATTTCTGACATTCCTCCTTGTCGGAACGCTGGCCATTTTATTCGGTGGATTTATCGCCTTTGCACAATTTACGGACGGCTTGCGCTCACCTGAGGCCATACCAACCGCTGACGGGATTGTAGTTTGGACAGGCAAAGGCGGCGGGCGCTTGGAAGCTGGGGCCGCGCTTTTAGAGAAGCAGAAAGGCGAGCGGCTTCTGATTTCCGGCGTGAATGAACGCAATGGCCCCGTAGAAATTTCAGACATCAGCGGATTATCGGAAACGCTCGCCGACTGTTGCTTGGACTTGGATTATGCCGCCAAAGACACATCGGGAAATGCACGCGAGACAGCAAGCTGGGCACAGGCACTCGGCTATGACCATATTATCTTAGTGACGTCGGCCTATCACATGCCCCGCGCGCAAGTGGAAATTTCCGCCACGGCGGGACGTATGCGGATTACGCCTTTTCCGGTTGAGCGCGCCGATAGTCGAAACTGGTATAAATCCGCGTCGCGTACCAAACGCCTGTTTCAAGAATATCTGAAACTCTTACTAAGCTATGCAAAGGGCCGGAATAAGAATATTGACCCGCCTTTACTGGAAGACCTGCCTCAAAACTAATCTGGATCTGAATCTAGAATACGGCGGCGAATATCGCGCGTCTTCGCAAAACTATCGAGCAAAGTATCCCCATCATCCCAGCGTATGGCCCGTTTCAGAGCTGTCAAATCTTCAATAAATCGGTCGACGAGTTCTAAGGTCGCGCTCTTATTCGTGAGGAACACATCTCGCCACATGACAGGATCAGAGGCCGCAATACGCGTGAAATCCCGAAAGCCGCCTGCGGAGAATTTCACGACTTCCTTGCGGGTCACAGTTTCCATATCTATCGCGGTTCCAACCAGCGTATAGGCAATTAAATGCGGTAAGTGAGAGGTTGTTGCCATGACAATATCATGGCGCGATGGATCCATCACAGCGACCTCACTACCGAGCTGTTCCCAAAATTGCGTGAGGTCTTGAATCGCCGTTTCATTGGCACCCTCAGACGGGGTTAAGACACACCACCGATTTTCAAACAAAGCCGCGAAGCCCGCCTCCGGACCGGAATTTTCCGTGCCTGCAATCGGATGCCCGGGGATAAAGTGAATATCCTCGCGAATGCGGCCAGCCATCGCTTCAACGAAATGGCCTTTCACCGAGCCCACATCGGTCAGCACAGCACCCGCTTTCATAGAGGGCATAAGCGCCATAGCGCTTGTCGCAAGCCGTCCAGAGGGCGTGCATAAAATAACGAGATCGGCTTGCGCCGCAAAATGATCTGCAGGACCATCCGCGACGCCATCGGCGAATCCCAATTTCGTAATCGTCTGACAGGCCGCCTCGGATGTGTCGGCAATATAAATGGTTTTACATTGGGTTTTTTCCCGCGCCGCCCGCGCAATCGAGCTGCCGATTAGGCCGCCGCCAATAATGAGGAGAGTTTCAAATCGCATAATTATTGTCCAATCGGGCGTGGAAGGCACCCAATGATACGGCTCGTTGCGCTCGGGGTAATCTCGTGAAAGCCGTCCAGGCTATAGAGGCGAAATGTTCCGCTTTGTGCGCGCAGGACCGCGCCGTCCGGTGCCGCGTCCTTATCCGTAATACATAGAAGCGTTTGGTCCGCACCTGACGGTGTCAGCACAACATCGGCGACAGCCACAGCTTGCGGCCAATCGCGGCGGCCTGTTCGCGGCAGGCCTGCCAAAATATGCAGCCCTTCCATCGCCCCGCCCGGCCCTAGCGCCGTCCACCAATTTATCATACCGCCCGGCGGCGGTGCGGGCGCAGGCAAGACGGCGACACCTTCATCTTCGGAATAACAGGCGGCCAGCGCCGCGCTGGTCGTTGGATAGGTGAGCACATCTAACGCTGCGCCAAACCGATCGCGGACCAAAGACCAATTCGTCAACACATCGCCTTCCAGCGCCACATGCAAACGCATAGGCCCTTGCGCAGCGAGGCTTGCGCTCATCAGTTCTGCCCAAATCGTTGAGACGAGCGAGGCCTGCGTTGCCTCTGCCTTTGAGGCGAGCTGCCGGACATGGCTGTCCTCACGCGAGGGCCGCCAAACCCGCATGCCGCCTTTGGCGCGCCGTACTTGGCCTGAGAGCTCTAAGCGCTCCGCAATCAGTTCCAGCAAGGCATTATCCACGCGGTCAATGTCGCGGCGGATGGTTTCAATATCCGGTATATCGTCAGCTCTGTTTTTAGGCATCCGTTCGGCTCGTACCAGTCTTGTTATAGCGGGAGCGGTTCATGGCTGGAACGCCCCCAAATTTAGGTCGGGCCACTTTCTGTGCGTGACCAATATCAGAGGGCGCATAAAGGCGCTTGATGGCTTCTACAAGCACTAGTCCTGAAAAACGCGGCCAAACGGTTTCTCCGAACCGTTCTGCACCTTGCAATAAGCTTGGCCGCACAAAAGCCCTAATTGGCGGAATATATAGCGCATTGGCGCCCACGGTCGGCGTGAATTGCGCGGCGCGTAAGGCTGCTTTGAGCTGACGCCGAGAATAAGGCCGCCCTGCGCCAAAGGGCAGGCTATCGGCCCGCGCCCACATTCCGCTGCGATTGGCGCAGATAATGACGATGCGGCCTTCAGGGGCGAGAACGCGGTGAAGTTCCGCGAGTGTCGCGGCTGTGGTCTCTTCTTCTTCAATCGCATGAATGGCCAAAATTCGGTCAAAAGAAGAATCAGAAAACGGCAGAGCCTGCCCCTGCGTCAAGACAGTTGAAATCCCGCGTTTGCCTTCATGCGCGATTGCGCCTTGAGCTTCAGGCATGGCTAAAATCATGCGGTTTGTCTCTGGCTCATAACGGGCGAGATAGGGCCACGTATAGCCATAGCCCAGCACATTTTGCCCTGCTAAATCTGGCCAGAGCGAGGCCAGTCGCCGCGCCGCCATATCTCGAGCGGCCCCGCCCAAAGGGCTGGCGTAGAATTGTTCTAATTGTGTTGCGGTTTCGCGCATATAAGGAGTTTAGATTATGACGCCTGCTTTTGCCAGCTCGGCGCAGCAGATGGCACACCAAACATAAAGCCTTGGAAATAATCAATCCCCAAGCGCCGCAAGATTTGTGCATCCGCGCGGTCATCAACCATTTCGGCCACGGTTTCGACGCCAAAAGTCTGCGCCAAATCCACCATCATACGTACAAAGGTTTGCTTGCTCACATCAGACGCCACGCCTTGGATTAAGGTGCCATCAATTTTTATCGTATCGGCTTCAATCGCCATCAAATTTCGGAAGGTCGTATAACCAGAGCCGAAGTCATCAATGGCAAATTCGCATCCGAGTTCTCTGACATGATTGGAAAATTCGCTCGCTTTCGCAGGGTCGTCCAAGGCCACTGTTTCCGTAAGTTCTATCGTCACCTGCTGTGCACGCGGACCAAGCGCTTTCAGGGCTAGGATATATTCGGCTGCTGCGGCGTCTTCCTTCACCGTGGCGGCGGAGACATTTAGCGCCAAATGAACGCTCGGGTCTGCGGCCAAAGTTTCAGAGGCAAGTTCCAATGCGCGCCGGTCTAACAAATGGACAAGGCCCATGCGCTCTGCCGCCATGATGAAACGGCCAGCGCTTACCACCTCGCCGTCCTCACGCTTGAGGCGCAAAAGACATTCATAATGATGTAGGGCAGACGTTTTGGCTTCAATAATCGGTTGATAGGCCAGCTGAATACGGCGCTGGTTTAGCGCGTCCAAAATATCATGCTCGCTTGTTTCGCGCGCGGCGGTCGCATTAGCGCTCGCCATGCTCTCATTATAAACACAATGCGTAGAGGGCTTGGCCTGTTTTAAAGCGGTCAAGCTTTGCGACAGCGCCTCGTGAGCGCTTTTTGCCTGTGTTCGCATTTGGGTGGACCCAATAGAGATTTCGCCGAAGAGACGGCCATGCGGCGTCTTTACGGGTGATTTTTCCAGCAAGATAAACAAACGGTCCGTTATCGCCTTCACCTCATCCTGCGAGGTGGCGTAAAGAATAAGAGCGAAATCTCCCCCGCCAATCCGTCCCAAAATATCGGGCGGGCGCAGAATATAGGATAAGCGTTTGGCCATTTCGGCTAGGACATTATCGCCAGCGGCATATCCATATATCTCATTTATATCTTTGAGGTTAGTCATTCGAAGCCGCAGTAAAGCCCCGTCGCTACGCTGACGCCTGCAAAGCGCGGCTAGGTGATCCAAACTCCGCGTCACAAAATCTAAATTATATACGCCCGTTAAATCATCATGATTGGCCAAAAACGCCGTGCGGTCCTCGGTTCGTTTTTGCACCGTGATATTGCGCATGACCCCGTCAATTTCCGTCGGGCGGTCGCCCTCGCCCGCCTGCCGGCGGCCTTGTTCCTCAATCCAGATGGGCTCGCCCTGATAGCTTTGCCATTGATATATCAATTTATATTCCGCCCCGTCCCATGTCAGGCGGTTTATGGCTTTGCGCCGTTCTCTTGCGTCGAGCGGCGAGAGGCGAGCGGTCCAATCTATATCAGTTTTCGGCAAATGATTGAAATCACTGCCCAAGACAGTGGCGGCTTGAGCAGCCGGCGCAAAGTGCAAATCTCCCGAGGCCTTCAGGCGAAACGGCGCCGCGCGCAATAGCGACAGCGCGGCGTCATTTTCCCACACGCCCGAAATCGGGCTTGGGCGGGAGCTTTTTCGAGCGGGCCTGTCCATGATTAACTCTCGCCCAAACGGCGGCTTATGCGGCGAGAATTTAACCGCATAGCATCAATCGCCAAAGCCTTCTGCGACCGCAAAATCTCGGCGCGCGGCGGCAATCGTCACCATAAATCCAGCCATCACATCCAAAAGGGTCATAATCATAATCATGAAAAAGACGGATGTTGCGAAAGCTGGCAGAAGCAAAAATTCAACTAAGCAAACCACAAACAAAATCAGCGAAAACGCATGGTTCATCACGGCGGCGCGGCCAATACCTGTCGACTTCAGCAGTTCAAAAAACAACATAAACAAGGCACCCGCAATCAAGGCATGACCTGGCGTAATATGCCATGTCACGCCGCTAGCCATGGGCACGGCAAAAACATCCGTATCCAAACGGTCGCGCATACTGGCAACCGTTGAAAGGGTCGCTCCGCCCAAGGCGAGGATATTATAGACCACAACGGGAATGATCATCAGCGGGAAAACAGTAAAAAATCGCACAGTTAGAGCTCGAATCAATAGGGTTAAGAAAATCCTACCCGCCCAACTATTTACGAAGCGTTAACCCTTAGAGCTCGTCAACGCCGCCGGGCAGCTTCATACGTTTGCGAAGCCAAATGACGCCGCGCAAATCCGCAAAACTGACCTTTAACCGCCCCAAATTCGTATATTTACTTTCACCAAATTCACGGGCGCGGTGATTCACATCTGCAAATTCAATCGCAAAACCTTCGCGCAGCATAAGCGCAGGGATATAGCGGTGGATATGATCGAAATAGGGTAGGTCTAAAAAGGCCTGACGGCGAAAGACTTTCAATCCGCATCCCGTATCATCCGCCTCATCTTGCAACAGGCGCTTACGAACGCCATTGCCAAAACGCGAGGCGACTTTCTTAGCCGCCGAGTCAATCCGTTTAGCTCTGCGCCCGCCGACCATGGAGAGGTTTTCAGGCGCGCCTTCGCGGGTTAATTGCGCATATAGCGCGGGAATATCTGCGGGGTCATTTTGTCCATCACTATCCAGCGTCGCAATGATGTCGGCGCGAGCGGCGCGCACGCCCGAGCGAACGCCGCGCGACTGTCCAGAATTTTGCCGATGGGCTAAAACGCGCAAAGATGGGAAACGGGTTTTCATCTCGGTCAACACAGCTTTCGTTTCATCCGTCGACGCATCATCAATGAAGATCATCTCATAGGGCGTAGACGAGAGCGCCTCGTCAATTTCCGCCGCAAGATTTTCAACATTCTCCGCCTCATTAAAGGCGGGCACCACAACAGAGATGAGCGGTTTTGCAGGCGTTTGAGCTTTTGTTTTTGCATCAGGCATAAACGCCTCATGTCATGAAAAACGCGCGCCATCAAAGGCGAAAACGCTTTTGTGCACCCCTGCAATAGGTTAGGCGCAGGGTCATGTTAGGTAAGCTGACACATCGCCCTTGGCACATCCTTATTCTGATAGGGCTCACGCTCGCCATGGTTTTACCCGGTATCGCGAGCCTCCCCGTCATCGACAGAGATGAAGCGCGCTTTGCCCAAGCCAGCGTGCAAATGGCGGAGACGAATGATCACTTAAATATCAAATTTCAGAAGGAAGCTCGAAATAAGAAACCTGCGGCCGCCTATTGGGCGCAAACCGCGATGATAAAAATATTTAACCGAAGCGGCGAGCGGCGCATTTGGGTGCAACGCCTCCCCTCCACATTTGCGGCTTTGCTAACGATATTAGCGCTTTATTGGGGCAGCTCACGGCTCGTCGGGCGACAGGCGGCCTTCATCGCCTGTGCCTTATTGGCGACTTCATTTATTTTTGTTTTTGAGGGTCATATCGCCAAAACCGATGCGCTACTTTGCGCGGCAACGACACTGATGTTCGCGAGCCTCGCCCGTCTCAGACTGGCAGAAGGCCGGTTAGAGATTTGGATGTTTTGGGCAGCTTTAGGTCTGTCTATTATGATTAAAGGCCCGATTGGACCGACCCTAGCTATTTTCACCCTCGCTTCGCTTTGGGTATTTGAACGGGATTTAGCTTGGGCGCGCCCGCTCTTACATCTAGGAGCCATCCTCTTATTTGTCTTAATCTGGATACCATGGGCCATTGCGATTTACATTGCGACGGATGGCGCATTTTTCATCGATAGTCTTGGCAAAGATTTCGGCGGCAAGGTTGTGTCTGGGCAAGAAAGTCACGGCGCCCCGCCAGGCTATCATAGCCTTGCCATATGGCTGACGCTTTGGCCCGCAAGCTTATTTCTCCCGCTGGCACTTGCTTTTGCTGTGAGAGAAATTCGAACAAAAGCTGATGAAGCCATGACCCGCACCCTGCGTTTCGCCCTGTGCTGGGCTGTGCCCTTTTGGATTTTGATTGAGCTTATGCCAACGAAACTGCCCCATTACGGGCTACCTGTTTTTCCGGCGCTTTGCCTGATGATGGGGGCCGCGATTTTGTCAATCCATAAGAACGAGAGCTTTAAGCGAACACGGATAGTCGGCGGCGTTCTGTTTATTCTCAGCACAGGCGGACTCTTAAGCGTCTTAATTGGAGGGCAAATCCTTTACGGCGGAGGTCAATCCGCGATTATGTTTTATCTCATTTGCGGTTTGGCCGCCCTGCTCGCCATCCTCGCCGTCATAGCCATAGGGAAACACCGGATTGGCCTCGCCTTAGGGGCAGCGCTAATGACCTCCATCATTTTGACAATCGGGACTTATGGCATGGTTTTACCTAATTTGCCCCCGTTCAAAACTTCCGAACGCTTGGCCGCAGAGCTGAAACGTTTTGCCCCCAGCGAAGGCAGCCAATCTATTCATAGCCCGCATTACACAGAACCCAGCCTTGTCTATCATGTCGGCACCAAAATTCATGTCAAAGGGGGAAATGTCGATCTAGCCGACAGGCCGCTGGTTATATTAGATACGCTGCGCGAAGAAACACCTGACCTAACGGCGGAACTGAAGCAAGCCGCGCAGAGCCGCGGCTTATGCCTAGACACATCAGAACCGATTGCTGGATTTAATTATTCAAAAGGCAAGCCCGTCGAGCTTCTTATTTTGAAGGCGGGACCTTGTTAGGAGCCTTGCCAGACCTTCCATATTTAAAGGAAAGGTAATAAGCCCGCCCAACAATCGCCATTGCCATTAATGGCGCCGCCGCGACCGTCAGAATTTTAGGCAAAAAGCCTGGCGTATAGTTCCAGAAATAACGGATAAACCCTTTGAGTTTTTCTTTTTCAATCCAAACGCGAGGTACATCTGATGTCGAGCCATAATGCATCACGGTTGCCCCCGGAACAAATCCGACTTGTCCGCCCATTTGGCGCGCACGCCTGCAAATCTCAATATCTTCGACATGTAAGAAATAGCGTTCGTCAAAACCGCCCATCTTTTCAAAGCTAGGACGGTCCGTCATCAAACAGGCGCCAGAAATGGTATCAATCTGAACGGGCTGTGTTGGCAGCGGGTCCACTTCCCGGTGAATGGAACGCAAACCCGGAAAAATCTCCAATATAGGAAGGAAGCCGACAAGGGCCGATAGAGGCGTCAACGCTCGGCGCCGTGCACCGCGTTGTTCATTACCGTTTTCATCGCGCAATAATCCGCCCGTAATCCAAGGTTCTACCAAACCATCACCCGCATTGGCGAGCTGCCGCGCTGCGCCGTCAGAAATTACCGCATCGGGGTTGAGGAATAGAAAATAATGACCATTCGCCATTTTGGCTCCGTAATTACAGGCGCGGGCAAAGCCAATATTGCCATGGCCCTGCAAGAAGCGCACACGGTCTTGAGTAGCTGTTAGCTGCGAGATGCGCGTCCGAGCGCCTTCCGTATTACCGTTATCAACAACGATAAGCTCATGAATATCTTGATCAGCAAGGACAGCCAAAATGGCCTCTAGCAGTGCAGGTCCGGTCATATAGCTGACCATAATAACACTAATAGGTCGTTTTCGTGCTGCCTCTGGCAACCGTGTAACTTTGCTGTTTGCGCCCTCAATATTCTCTGAACTTCCATTTGGAAGCGTGAATATCTTCTCCACATTATACTCCACACGCCCGCGGGTAGGACTCTCTGAAGGTGGCCCATACGCGGCAAACGCTATGATTGCAAAGGTAAAATGGGAGTCTAAAATCCTATTTAGGAAGTCTTAATCTTCTGTTCATTGCGGGTTTTCGGAATAAGACAAAGCAAACTTACGCTCAAAACAATCAAAGCCCACCACCAATGTTGCCAGACGCCCACGGTGACGGCGCCGCTTATTGCAATGGTTGCGAGTAGGCCCGCAGCCGCAAAAGCGCGCAAACCAGTTGCGCAAGTCTTTAGGGTCTTTTCTAAGAGTGCGACTAAAAACCCAATGGCCAGACAAACGCCGACAACACCTGTTTCTAACCAAATCTGCAGTCCGATATTATGGGGATGCAGCGACATCACAAGAATATCCCGCCCATCTGGCGCGCGGAAT
>CAZNXP010000027.1:0-14669 GCA_964576955.1 uncultured Algimonas sp. | reverse complement strand
GTTATCGTTATCGAAGACCGCAGTGATAGTATGAAATTTGGCGGCCGGGACGAGGCGCTTACGACAATGACCGCTGAGCTAAAATCGAAATTTCGAGAAGATGGAAATTTAGACGTTATTGCCATTTCCGTGCCGCAAGATGATGAAGGCACATTAATCGCCTCCGCCATGACAGATGCACTGGCCGGCGCGCCTTCAAAGCGGCTCGCAGGCGTCATTGCGCTGACAGACGGTCGCGCCCATGATATTTCAGAAGCGGTCTCGGACTACCTGCCAGAGAACACGCCCTTTCATAGCCTTATTATTGGGGAACCCAATACGAGAGATCGCCGAATTTTCGCAACGAAAGCCCCGAAATTTGGTGTTGTTGGGGAGCAAGCCGAATATGAACTCCTCGTCGAAGATCCCGGGTTTGAAGGCGAACGCGCCCGCATTGAATTAAAGCTCAATGGAAATGTGAAAGCCCGCTTTCCAATTACCATTGGCAAACCGCTTTCTATTCCTTTGGAAGTTGAACGCCGCGGCAGCAATACCGTTGAATTACTGGTTCAAGGGATTGAAGGCGAGCTCACCCAAAACAACAATTTATTTGTGTCTGAGATTCAAGGCATTCGCGACCGATTGAGAGTTTTGCTCATTACCGGTGAACCTCACAGCGGAGGTCGTGCCTGGCGAAATTTGCTAAAATCTGACCCCGCGCTAGACCTAGTTCAATTTACTATTTTAACCAGCGGGCGCAAAGACACGGGGACTCGCAATGAGAATGAGTTATCCCTCATACGTTTCCCGACTCAACAATTATTTGAGGAACGTTTGGATGAATTCGACCTCATTATATTTGATCAATATGAACGGCGGTCCAATCCGAGCGGACGAGGTAGAGCTCGCCCGACCATTCGGCCGCAATATTTCCAGAATATCTCGCGTTATGTTGAGGATGGCGGCGCGCTTTTACTCGCGACAGGACCCGCCTTCGCAACGCAAGCCAGTCTTTATCGAACGCCTCTCGTATCCGTCTTACCGACGCGTCCAACCGGCGAAATTTTAACGGGAGCATTCCGCCCGGAATTGAATGATAAAGGCAAACGCCATCCGATTACGGCTGATTTTCAAGGTAATGAAGATCAAGCCTGGGGGCCTTGGTATCGCGTCATCGATAATGACCCCATTGGCGGAGATGTCTTGATGGACGGACCAGAAGGGGTTCCGTTATTCGTTATTGATAAAGTCCGCGAAGGCCGCGTTGCGATGTTGATGAGTGATCAAGCTTGGCTTTGGGCCAAAGGTCATGATGGCGGCGGGCCCTACCGCGAAATATTCCGCCGCACAGCCCATTGGTTAATGGGGGAACCGGAATTAGACGCGGAGACCCTATCCGGCGTGAGGGACGGAGATAACCTCATCATTACCCGCCGCTCATTAGATAAAGTCGATGAACCCGTTGAGGTCATCTCGCCCAATGCAAAACGTAGCAGCGTCACATTAGACAAGATTGCAGATGGATTATACCGCGCGAGCATTCCCCTTACGGGACAGGGGGCTTACCGTCTTTCAAGCGGCGATGTGACAGCTATCGCTGCGGTCGGGTCTCTCAATCCAAAAGAATATGAGAACCTGCTCCCAACGGAAGAGATATTATCGCCTTTATCTGACGCGACAAATGGTCTTGTCAAATCTGTTGGCTTAGAAAATTCAAACTTGCCAGATATTCGGCGTCCTAAAGCGGGTCGTCAAACCTCGGGAAAAAATTGGGCGGGGCTCATCTCCCACGAAGCCTATACGGTGACTCAAAGTCGGCGAACGCCCCTCGCCCCTGGAATTTTCCTATTCATCTTATTCTTCTTGTTCCTGATATGGGCTTGGCGCAGAGAAGGTCAGTAAATTCATCTTAGCTTCACCTTTTGTTTATCATGTAGTTTCACCCCATATTTAGGTTATTATGTCTATAATGCCTTTCTAGGGATCGACAATAATAGGGCTAATCGAAATGCGTAAATCACTCCTCATCACAGCTATCGCACTCGCTGGGTTTGGATTGTCCTCCTGCGTCGCCGCAAAAGTTGTAACGGCTCCTGTTAAACTGGCTGTAGGCACGACAAAAGTGGTCGGCGGAGCAGCGATTGGTACAACAAAATTTGTTGGCAAAACAGCGGTTGGCGGCACAAAATTAGTTGGCGAAGGTTTATGGGCAACGGGAAAGGGTGTATATTACGTCGGCTCAGTCCCTGTTAAGGTGACAAACGCGGCCTTAGATACCACGGCTAAGGTTTTAACCATCACAACACAGGCCGTTGATTTATCGGGAAAGGTCGTGTCCGTCTCTCGTGATGTTAACGCAGCCCGCCTAGATGCAGAACTTGCAGGCCTTAAATCAATGAAAAATGTTCTTTCCGTCTTCGTTGATGCCGCAAGTTAGATAACGTAATTGTCAAGCTTGCGCATGTTAGCAAGCTTTGCGCCATCTCCGATTTTGTGTTATATACTCACAAAAAGGAGTAACCTATGCGTAAGTTTTTAACTCTGATCTCGGCAGCCGCTCTACTGACAACACCCGCAATCGCGCAAGCGCGTGGGTTTGATTCCAACTTTTCACAAAATGTATCAGGTCCATATAAATTGGAAGTCGTCGTCTCAGAGGACTTGGCACACCGCGCGAATAATTTGCCGGAGAAACTCTCTGATCGTGCCTCAGGCCGTCGTTTAAATGCCTCCTTTGCTAATAATGGAAAATTTGGTGACCGAGAAATTGCGTTTCTTTTGGAAGATATGGAAAAGGAAATTACCGAAGATTTTGCCAAACGCGGTTTAACCTTATCAGACACAGCTCCTATGCTTCTGCGCGTTACAATTAATGAGGTAAGACCAAATCGTCCGACGCATAATCAACTAAAAGAAGATATAGGCCTTTCTTTTTCGAGTTTTGGCATCGGCGGTGCAGACGTCTCTGCTGAGATTATTGCGGAAGGCGGAACTGTCGTCGGAACAGCAGATTATGATTACTATTCAAACTTCAGCGACAGAATAAATCTTAGTGGCTCGAGCACGTGGTTCGATGCAAGTCGGGCATTCTCGAGATTTTCCCGAGGCCTTAGCAAGAAGCTGGCCTCGATGAATAATTCAACGAGCTAATTAAGGCACACCGATTGATTTATGGGTTTGCACTGACAAACGCCATTTCGGATGATTTAAACAATATTCAAAGGCGGCCTGTGAATGGTCCGCCTTTTTTTCTGCCCCTAAATAGCTATCATCACGTGGCTGCAAACAAAAATGCGTAAACGCCAGCGCCTCAAAATCCGAGGGATGGTTTTCGTCTTGGGGGAATACGAGCTTCAATTCATCGCCCGTCACTTGCGCTAATTTAGCATCTGCTTTTGGCGACACACATATCCAATCTACGCCGCTCGGCACAGATAATGTTCCATTTGTCTCAACGGCGATCTTGAAACCTTGGGCATGTAGCGCGTCAATCACGATGTCGTCCAGTTGCAAAACGGGTTCACCTCCCGTGCAAACAACCCATTTTTCACCCTTTCCTATCCAGAGCGAACCCACTTTTTTCGCAAGACCTACCGCGTCATATTTCCCGCCATTTACGCCATCCGTTTTGACGAAGTCCGTATCGCAGAATTTACAAATCGCCGAAAGCCGGTTCGCTTCCAAACCTGTCCATAGGTTACATCCTGCAAAGCGTAAAAATACAGCAACGGTTCCGGCCCGTGCGCCCTCGCCCTGAACCGTCAGGAAAATTTCTTTAACGGTATAACTCACGCGGCAGCCCCAGAATATTCAGCCCATCCTACCGCTCTTAACTCGCAGGCAGGACAGGTCCCGCATCCATATCCCCAGTCATGTAAATCGGTATGAATGCCTTTATAGCAAGTATGGCTTTTTGTCCGAATGATTTCGACTAAAGCGTTCCCGCCTAAGCTTTCCGCTAAGTGCCAAGCACCTGCTTTCGACAAATGCATAAGCGGCGTATGGAGAGAAAATTTGCGGTCTAATCCCAAACCTATAGCTTCCATCTGCGCATCCAATGTCTCTTTGCGGCAATCAGGATAACCTGAGAAATCCGCTTCGCACATACCTGCGACGAGATGGGTAAACCCCCGCCGCCAGCCCAGCGCGGCCGCATAATTCAAGAATATTAGATTTCGACCCGGAACAAAAGTCGTTGGTAGACCATTGGCATGTACCCCTATTTCAACATCGCGCGTGAGCGCTGTTTCGCTAATTTGGCCTAACCCTGCCAAATTTATCACATGGTCGTCGCCCAGTTTCTCCGCCCAGTGTGGAAAGGCGTTTTTGACAGCCTCCCTCACCTCCATCCGGCAGGTCATTTCAATGTCGTGTCGTTGACCATATTCAAAGCCAATTGTTTCAACGTGTTCGAATTTCTCGAGCGCCCATGCCAAACATGTCGCAGAATCCTGTCCTCCAGAAAATAACAGGCCAGCTGTATGCGTCTTCGTCTTCATGTGCAGGCGCTTAGCGGATTGGACTCTTTTCGCCAAGCTATCTGCGCACGACGTCCTAATTTAGCTCTCGGCAGGCGGCTTCGCGGCATTAAAATTGCATGGTGTATCCCATGAAGAATCGCCTCAAAAAACTTTCCATGCTAAAAGGAAAAAAGCGCTACTTAGTTATGGGGTGGCTTGCGCTAGAGCTATTAACGCTGCCGGCGGCGGCTCAAATCGTAAATAATGTGTCATTTGAAATCCGCCCAATTGTGACCGCTGTGGAAATTCCAACAAATGAGCCGGGCGTCTCTCGCTTTCTTGTTGCTTCTAATGCCGGATTTGGCGTGAAGGCCAATGACCTCGTCGGCAATATTCAGATTGACGTTCATGTCAGCGGAACTTTACACACGAGCTCCCGATTTGGCGATGCCGCGCAATTGCCGGGACCCAAAACCAGCTGTTCTCAAGCGACTGGATTAGGGTCCGATATTTACCTTGCCGACCGGAAAACGGCTGCCACTAAGGGAACGCCGCCAGAACAAGCCGTCATCTTTGAATTCAATTATGACACGGAAGCCCGCCCAAGCTTTGTATTCACACCCGGCACGGAGAACACCTCCGCCATTCAAACGTGCCAAGGCGCGACCACCTAGCCTTTAAGCTCCGCCAGAAAAGCGTCTCCAAATTTCTCAAACTTGCTCGGCCCAACACCGCTAACATCAAGCATATCGCCGCGGGACTTTGGCTTTCGCTTCACCATATCAATCAGCGTCGCATCAGAGAAAACAACAAAGGCGGGTTTCCCTAGCTGTTTCGCAAAATCCATTCGTAGCGCTTTCAATCGGGTTAAAAGTTCCGTGTCGACCGCATCTAACGTGGACGCTTTCTGAGCTGCCGAAGACCGAGATTTAGATGTCTTAGCCGTGCGTTTAATCGTCGGGTCTTTGCATTTAAAAGTCTGCCGACCGTCCAAGACAGCTTGCCCCTTTGCTAAGAGTTCCAATCGGCCATAGGATTCCATATTTACATTCAGATACCGCAAAGCAACGGCTTGCCGCAATAAACCTTGGAACCATGTCTTCGGCTTATCCGACGCTCCAAAAACAGGCAGTTGATCATGTTCAAATTGCAATATTCGCGCAGTCTTCTCCCCGCGGGCAACACCGATAACATGTGTCGCGCCAAATCGCTCACCTGTCGCTTTTATGGCGCCAAACAATGCCACGGCTTGTTCCGTCGCATCTATCAACTCAGGTGGATTGAGACAGACATCACAATTCCCGCAAGGGTCTGAAGTTTCTCCAAAATAAGACATCAAGACCTGCCGCCGACATTTCGACGCTTCACAATATCCCAAAAGCGCATCCAGCCGGCGATGTTCGCGCATTTGATGATCAGGGTCTGACCCGTCTTCAGCAATAAACTGACGGCGCATGCGAATATCATCCATAGCGAAAATCAGGCCCGTTTCTGACGGCGCGCCATCGCGGCCAGCGCGGCCAATTTCTTGATAATAGGCTTCCAAAGAACTGGGCAAATTTAGATGATAGACAAAGCGAACATTGGATTTATCGATGCCCATCCCAAAGGCGATTGTCGCAACAATGACAACGGCGGGTTCTGCGAGAAATCTTTCCTGATGCTCGAAACGCACATCAGCAGGCAAGCCCGCGTGATAGGGCAAGGCATTATATCCCTGCTCCTTTAAAATTTCAGCGTATTTCTCCGTATTCTTTCGGGACAGGCAATAGACGATTCCGCTTTCTCCGCGCTGCCCCTCCATCCAAGCTAATAATTGTTTGGTTCGGTTGGTAAGAGAGGACACCGTTAGGCTCAAATTTGGGCGGTCAAATCCATGCACAATGATTTCGCCCTGCCCTAAAAATAACTGAGTGGCGATATCTTTTCGTGTCGAGGCATCAGCTGTAGCCGTAAAGGCAGCAATACGCGAATTGGGGAATAGATCTTTTAAGCGGCTCAAGTCCGCATATTCGGGACGAAAGGCTGGCCCCCATTTTGACACGCAATGCGCTTCATCAATCACAAATAAAGACGGGCCTAAGGCTTTCATGGCAGACAACATTCGCGGCTGCATCAACCGTTCAGGTGAGAGATACAGGAGCTTGGCCTGCCCTTGCGCAACGGCCTTCCACTGCGCGACATTCTCTTCTCGAGATTGCCCCGAATGTATAGCGGACACAGGCACACCATTGGCGCGCAAACCTGCGGCTTGATTATCCATTAAAGCCACAAGCGGCGAGATAACGATTGTCGGCTTGTCCAGCAATTGGCTCGGCACTTGATAGCAAATAGACTTTCCCGCCCCCGTCGGCATCACCGCCAGCACATTTCGGCCCTCCAGAATCAAATCAACAATTTCAGCCTGTCCCGGACGGAAGTCATTATGACCAAAGCTGTCAGATAATATTTCGAGTGGTGTTGTCATAGCTCTTCATTGGCGGGGTTTGCCCCTGCCTTCAAGATGTCACGAGGTAAAGAATGAGGCTTTTACACTAAGCTCACAAAGTGCAATAGCGCTGCGCGATATGGTTTCAAAATCCACAGATTCTTCGCGTAGCTCAGGCACCGCATTCGCTGCGAAAATTGATCAAGACAAAGCTGGCCGTAAAAAGGCCCGATCACTTCGCCCGCTCGCAAAACTTTGGCCCTTTATTAGCCGCTATCCCGGACAGCTGATTGCCTTTTTGATTTTCCTAGCGCTCTCCGCATTAGGCAGTTTGAGCATGCCTTGGATTGCGAAAATTATCGTGGATTGCGGCTTTGGCGCGAACACGGAATCGATAAAACTATGCGCCTCTATTGGCAGTGAAAATAGCCAGTCCCTGTTGCCCTATTTCTTATTTGCAGCCGTCTTTGCAGTCCTATTTGCCCTCACAGCTTCTCTAAGGTTCTTCTTTATTACCCGCTTGGGACAGCGCGTCATTACGGATGTTCGCAAAGCTGTCTTTGACAGGCTGACCTATTTATCCCCTGCCTATTTTGAGCGCGTTCGCACGGGCGAAGTTCTCTCTCGGCTGACAACTGACACAACCTTAGTTGAAACCGTTATTACAGGTTCTGTCAGCTTCGCCCTGCGGTCTATCGCCACAATCACGGGCGCCATCATCATGATGTTTTTCATCTCATGGAAATTAGCTCTAATGGTGCTGGCAATCGCGCCTGCAATGATTTTGCCTTTGGTCCTGACGGGAAAGAAAATCAAAAACCATTCCCGCGACGCACAAGACAGGCTCGCCGATGCCTCTGCCCGCGCCGGCGAAGCTCTTGGCGGCATACAAACCGTCCAAGCCTATACGCAGGAAGAAGGCGAGCGCCGACTTTTTTCCGAAGAAATTGAAGCGAGTTACACAGCACAGCGAAAGCGTATTTTCATCCAATCGGCATTGACCGCGCTCATGTTTGTCATCGCTTTCATGGGCATTATCATCATCTTTTATTTCGGCGCAGGATATGTGAAACGCGGCGAGCTGACGGGCGGAAGTATTACGGCGTTCTCCTTCCTCGCCTTTCTCGCCATTGGCGGCGCCAGTTCATTGACTGAGACTTTCACGAACCTCTTACGCGCGGCTGGTGCTGCGGACAGGCTCGTTGAAATCTTAGATGAAACGCCTCTGATAACCGCGCCCGAAAACCCCAAAACACTCGGCGCAATCGGCGGAGAGGTTCGTTTCGACGCTGTCAATTTCGCCTATCCAACACGGCAAGACCGTCCGGCCTTAACGGATATATCTCTCACAATTTCACCCGGCGAAACTGTGGCACTCGTCGGGCCGAGCGGCGCGGGGAAGTCCACCGTCTTTCAGCTCTTGCTTCGGTTCTATGATATTCAAAGCGGCAGCATTTCGATTGACGGAACGGATATCGTGCAATTGGCACCCGAAGCGCTTCGCTCTCACATCTCTGTGGTCCAGCAAAGCGCGCCGCTCTTTTCTGGCACGCCGTCTCAAAATATTGGCTATGGAAAATCAGACGCAACCCAAGATGAAATCATAAGCGCTGCGAAAGCCGCCTATGCGCATGATTTCATCATGGCCCTTCCTGAGGGTTATTACACGGACATTGGCGAACAAGGCACGACCCTTTCCGGCGGGCAGCGGCAACGCCTCGCCATTGCCCGCGCCATATTGCGTGACGCGCCCATTCTTTTGCTAGACGAAGCAACCTCCGCACTCGATTCTGAATCAGAACAAGCCGTTCAAAAAGCCTTTGAGAAAGCCTCACAAAACCGCACTACTTTAGTCATCGCCCATAGGCTCTCAACGGTGCTGAAAGCCGACCGTATCATTGTCTTAGAGGACGGAAAAATTGCCGAAATTGGCTCTCATGCTCAGCTCGTCAAGAAGGGCGGACTTTATGCGCGTCTCGCCAAAATCCAATTTGAGCAAGGCACATCGCTGACGCTATAATCTAACCTTCAATCAAGCGTTCAATACCATGGCCGCTGCGCCGTAAAGCGGAACAAAATTGGCTTGTATCAGGCGCACCGGAATATTTTCAACATACCAACTGCCGGGTCCGCGATCTTTGAACCGAGAGGTAAATTCAGACCCTTCAATGTATTTTGAAATATGGCGCGAGACGCCGCCGCCAATGACAACGCCGCCAGAAGCCCCCTGTGTCACAGCGGCATTCCCTGCGAAACCGCCAAGCATAGAACAGAAATGATTTACGGTGACGCGTGCAATTGACGATTTGTCCAATTCAGCGGCACTGACAATTTCAGGCGCCGTCAAACCATTATCGGGACTATCCATAATCGCGCAAATGGCCATATGAAGACGCGCCATACCCGGGCCAGATAAGAGCGTTTCAGCCGAGACAAATGGTAGTCGTTTAGACCAAAAAGCTAAGACTTCACGTTCCAATTCGTTACCGGGCGCGAAGGCCGTATGGCCGCCCTCAGTCGGAATAATCCGCACCGGTTTCCCGGGTAAAATATATGACAGACCTAGACCTGTACCGGGCCCCAGAACGGCAACAGGTTTCGAATAATCTACCTTCCCTGGAATCAGAGTTTCGAACCCGTCATCGGAAATGATTCTTGCGCCATTCGCCATCGCGACAAAATCATTCAAGACAACAGCCATCTCTAAACCAAATCTTGTCCGCAACTCATCTTCAGACACGATCCAGTTTAGATTTGTCATCCGAATTTCATCGTCAAATTTGGGTCCCGCAAAAGCAAAAGCACCTTGTTTGACGTCAATCTTATGCGCGCTCAAATAAGCGGCAACGACATCATTAAAATGGTCATATTCCGACACGGCAAAACGCTCGGAATGATGCAGTTCAATCCCGCCAGAAACCGTTCGTTCAGCGAGAGCCAAGCGGCAATTTGTGCCGCCGACATCCCCGACAAGCGTCAAACCTCTCGCATGAGCCTTCATAAAGAGTGGTGAAAGTGCATTAGGTAAACCAAGGCATATCGCCGAGCGTTGACGCCCCGCTTTCTGCATCCGTTGCAATCGCCCGCTGCGCGGCAAACATATTCATCCCTAACGCCGCCAGTTGAGGCTGTGCGGGTTGAGTGGCTACATCCCGCGTAGATAAATCAACACCGACCACTTCAACACGGTTATTGGCGGGGTCGACCCGCACCACATCACCCGTTTGAACCCGCGCGATTGGACCGCCCATATAGGCCTCTGGATGTAAATGAATAGCAGCTGGCACTTTACCTGACGCGCCTGACATCCGTCCATCAGTGACCATCGCCACCTTGAAGCCTCTATCTTGTTGCAAGCCCAAAATCGGCGTCAGCTTATGGAGCTCTGGCATCCCATTCGCGCGCGGGCCTTGGAAGCGTAGAACGACAACAAAATCGCATTCCAACTCGCCAGCTTTATGCATGTCTATCAGGTCGTTTTGATTATCAATAACAATCGCAGGCGCCTCCACCTTCCAATTCTCTTCTTTAACAGCAGAAATTTTCATCACGGCGCGGCCAAGATTACCTTCTAGGAGCGCCAGCCCGCCATCTTTCCGAATAGGCTTTTCTACCGTCGTCAAAATATCAGTATCTAGGCTGTCCTTTGGCCCGGCACGCCAAATGACGGTATCCGGTTCAAGATGCATATTTTTCACGGGCTCTTGTGTATAGGCATGGAGACCGTCGCCGCCCGCAATGGTCGTGACATCCCCTTGCATCAGCCCAGCTTCCAATAGCTCACCGATGAGATAGGCCATACCGCCAGCCGCATGGAAGTGGTTCACATCCATAATCCCATTTGGATAGATTTTGCAGATCAGCGGCACGGCGCGGCTAATCGCAGCGTAATCATCCCAATTAATGAGAATACCCGCCGCCCGCGCTATCGCGGCCATATGAATGGTCAAATTCGTAGACCCGCCCGTCGCCATTAGTCCGACCAAACCATTGACAATGCTTTTCTCGGAAATAACGTCACAGGCGGGTGTAAAAACCGCGTTTTTGCCTTCGGCCATATTCGTGATTTGCGTCGCGCGCCGAACCGCTTGTGCCGTCAGGGCATCTCGCAAAGGCGTATTAGGATGAACAAAACTGGAGCCGGGCAATTGCATACCCATGACTTCCATCAACATCTGGTTCGTGTTCGCCGTACCATAAAATGTGCAGGTGCCGGGCGCATGATAGCTAGCCGCTTCAGCCTCTAAAAGATCAGCTCGGCTCGCCTCACCCGCGGCAAAGGCCTGCCTGACACGTGCCTTTTCTGGATTGGGCAGTCCAGACGGCATGGGTCCAGCGGGCGCGAAAATCTGCGGTAACCAGCCAAAGCGAAGGGCGGCTATCATGAGGCCCGGTACAATTTTATCGCAAACACCCAAATGAATTGCTGCATCAAACATATCATGGGACAGGGCGATGGCAGCGCCTTGCGCAATATTATCGCGCGAGAAAAGCGAGAGTTCCATACCGTCCCGCCCTTGTGTGACGCCGTCGCACATCGCAGGAACCCCGCCCGCTACCTGGGCCGTTGCGCCATTGCGCCGCGCGGCATGGCGAATTAACTCTGGAAATCTTTCAAAGGGTGAATGCGCCGAGAGCATATCATTATAGGCGGTGACTATTCCGATATTCGGCCATGTCGCGCCCAGCAGTTCTGTTTTCTCAAGGACAGCGCATCCCGCAGATGCATGTGCGACATTACCTTCCGACAGGCGTTTGCGTCTTGGCCCCTCGCGCATTTGCGCTTTACATGCGGCTAGATAGCCCGCCCGGCTTTTCTTAGACCGCTTCGTAATCCGAGCGGTTACATCTTGGATTGCAGAATGAATCATAAGGCGGGGCTCGCAAATACGTGGAGGTTTTCCCCTGCATCTAGCAGAGCTTTAACTGGGGTTTCAATCAACGGCTTTGACGGCGCCGCGTCGAAAACCGTGCGTTTCGCTTCCCCCGGAATGAACAGAAAGATGGCGTGAGACGCTAATACGGCGCTTAGCGTCAAACTAATACGGTGAGGATGATCGCCCGCAACGGGCGCGCCCGCCGCATCTATAGCGCATAAAATGTTCTTATTTTGAGGGGCTAGAGCCGTTTCCAAACCCCTCGAATGTGGGAACCAAGAGGCCGTATGCCCATCTGATCCCATCCCCATGACGCAAATATCGAAAGGTTGCTCAAGGGATTTGAACCGAGCTTCTGAGGCAGTAAGTCCTGCTTTGACAGTTTCATGACTTGTTTTCAGGCCAAAGAATTTCGTAGCTGAAGCCTTATTTTGAAGGAGGGTCTCGCGAATGAAATCTTCATTAGAGCCTGCCTCGCCGGGGTTGACCCAGCGCTCATCAACTAAGCTTATAGTGACTTTGGACCACCCTAAATCTACTTTAGACAGACGTTCATAGAGCGGACGAGGCGAACTCCCGCCGCTCACCATCAGGCTAGCTTGGCCGCGTGTTGTTATAGCTTGGCGCAATGTAAGCTCGATGGCCGCGGCAGCCTTGGCGACTAATTCCGGGCCATCATAAATGTTGATTGCGGTCGTCATTCGAAGGTTGACCAACTATCGCCCTGCTCTGCCAACATGCGGTCAGCCCCTTCGGGACCATCAGAGCCCGCAGGATAATAAGAGACGGCTTGTTCTACGTCTTTCCAAGCCTCCAAAATTCCGTCACACCATGTCCAAGCCGCTTCCACTTCGTCGCGGCGCATAAAGAGCGACAAGTTCCCTCGTACAACATCCATCAATAAGCGCTCATAGGCATCAGGATACCTAACGGTGAAATTATCCGCATAGGACAGGTTCAGTGGCAGGGTTTTTAACCGCAATCCACCCGCACCCGGCTCTTTGATTTCCATCCAAAGATTAACGGCCTCGTCAGGCTGCAAACGAATAACAAGTTTATTCGGGTTCACGCGAGTTCTCTCTCCAAAAATGGAATGGGGGACGGGTTTGAATTGTATAATAATTTCAGACCGGCGCGCACTCATTCGTTTGCCCGTACGCATATATATTGGGACGCCTTGCCAGCGCCAATTATCAACCTTCGCATGAATAGCGATATAGGTTTCCGCATCGCTTTCTTCGACATCAACATCGGTCAGGTAATCTGGAGCCATTTCCCCGTTCAACTTACCTTTGACATATTGCCCTCGGACAGTCGCTTCTTTCACGTTCTCAGCAGTAATGGGAGCCAGAGCCCGTAGAACTTTTATTTTCTCCAGACGCAAGGCATCTGCTGCGGTTGAACTTGGCGCTTCCATCATCGTCAAGCACAGCAATTGCAGGAGGTGATTTTGAACCATATCGCGCAAGGCCCCAGACTTATCATAATAAGCCCCTCGTCCGCCCGCGCCAATGGATTCGGCGACCGTAATTTCGATATGCTCAATCGAATCCCGGTTCCACAGCGGCTCTAACAAGACGTTCCCGAAACGTAACACGAGAAGGTTCTGAACCGTTTCTTTCCCCAAGAAATGATCAATCCGGTAAATGCGTTTCTCGGAAAAGACTTGTCCCACGGCTTCGTTGATTTCATCTGCGGAATTAAAATCATGGCCTAAGGGTTTTTCAAGAACAACACGGCTTTGTTTATGGGCCAAGCCCGCAGCTTTGAGCCCTTGGCATATATTAGAAAATATAGCGGGCGGCACGGCTAGATAGAAAACACGGATGAGACCCTCTGACCCATCTAATTTTTCAACCAGCTCTGACCAATCCTTGTCAGCAATAACATCAATCGCCGCATACTCGACCAGTCGACAAAAGGCGGCCCATTTTTTTTCATCCAAATCCTCGTCAGGATTAAAAGACTGATAGGCCTCTTTGATCAATTTAAGATACTCATCTCGACTCAGCCGAGAGCGAGAGGCGCCGATAATTTTGGATTTTTCTGAAATCTGACCATCACAAAACCGGTGATAAAGTGAAGGAATGAGCTTGCGGCGGGCTAGGTCACCCGTGCCGCCAAAGACGACGATTTCAAAGGGTTCAACCGGAACAAAAGCCGAGCTAGCTTCATTTGTTGTCCCTGCCTCGCCGGCAGTATTCCCATTTTCAAGATCGGATGATTTAATGCTCGGTTTTTCCACCGTTATTTCCCTTTCGAGAGACAGTTTACGATCGCTAACATATAGCGCGTCTGTAGCGATGTTCTTTACGATATGTCCAGCGATGACATCGCGATTATCACTGCAATTGGTCAATGCATTCGATCGCGGCACATTATTGTGCTCTTATGGCTTATTTTAGGACGGAAATCTCCCGTGGCCCCTTAGGACAAGAGATATTGAGTCATCTGAAAAGCCGCCGTTTCATAATCAATGCCGACGAATGGCCGCGCAGTTTCATTTTTCGGCGCGATAGACACGCATTTAATGCCGAGTTCTTTCAACACCTCTAAAACCGCCAATTCATCGCTGAGCGCCGGCGTTAATATCACCCCATCGACAGAAAGCCGGTCTAAAACCCCCCGAACATTTTTGACCTTGTCATTATAAGATTTTATCCCGTCTAAAGATAAGGTTTCGACCACGAGATGATAATTCGCTTCTCGGCAAGCCTCGATAGCTCCGCGTTGAATATGGGAAATATAATCTGGCGACGGATTACCGTATATCAGCGCGACCAAATAAGACTTTGACGTTGCGAGGCCTCTCGCAGCAAGACTAGGAGAATATCTTAGCTCGCTAGCAACTGCCTTTACATGGGCTCGTGTTTTTTCTGCGACATTGGGTTCATTATTCAAGACACGCGAAACTGTCTTCATAGA
>CAZNXP010000026.1:0-14675 GCA_964576955.1 uncultured Algimonas sp. | reverse complement strand
CATCTTTATGTCTGCCGCTTTGCCAATGTCATGAAATCGCGCGGCGTCAAAAAAGGTGACCGCATCACAATTTATATGCCGATGATACCGGAAGCCGCCTTTGCTATGCTGGCCTGCGCGCGCATTGGCGCGGTGCATTCCGTCGTCTTTGGCGGATTTTCGCCAGAAGCCTTGGCCGGCCGCATTACGGATTGCGATAGTGATTTCGTCATCACAGCCGATGAAGGCCTGCGCGGCTCAAAACGCGTGCCGCTAAAAGTCAACTGCGACGCGGCCTGCGACATTGCGGCCAAAGCGGGCAAACCCGTTAAAACGGTTCTTTGCGTGCAGCGCACAGGCGCAGATGTTGAGTGGGATGAAAAACGCGATCTCTGGCTACATGAGGCGCTGAGCACTGTGGGCGATGACTGCCCGCCGGAGCCCATGAGCGCCGAAGACCCGCTTTTTATTCTTTATACCTCAGGCTCGACAGGCAAGCCCAAAGGCGTGCTGCATACAACGGGCGGCTATCTCGTTTGGGCGAGCCTGACCCATGAGGCCGTTTTCGACCTCAAAGAAGATGACGTTTATTGGTGCAGCGCCGACGTCGGCTGGGTCACGGGTCATTCCTATATAGTTTACGGCCCGCTCGCCAATGGGGCGACGACGCTCATGTTTGAAGGCGTGCCGACCTACCCCGATGCATCTCGCTTCTGGCAGGTCTGCGACAAACATAAAGTCACGCTCTTTTATACGGCCCCGACGGCCATCCGCGCGGTCATGCGCGAAGGCGACGGCCCCGTTAAAGCCACATCGCGCAAGAGCCTGCGTCTTCTTGGCACGGTGGGCGAGCCAATTAACCCCGAAGCCTGGGAGTGGTATTTCAAAGTCGTCGGCGAGAGCCGTTGCCCAATTATTGATACATGGTGGCAGACGGAAACAGGCGCCGCGATGATCGTGCCCTTGCCGGGCGCGACCCCCATGAAACCCGGCAGTGCCTCCTTTCCCTTTTACGGGATTGAGCCTGCGCTTGTCGATGCGGAAGGCAATGAGCTGGACGGCGCGACTGAAGGCAATCTCATAATTAAAGGCAGTTGGCCGGGCCAGATGCGCACGGTTTACGGCGACCACCAGCGCTTTATCGACACTTATTTCACGGCCTATCCTGGCAATTATTTCACCGGAGATGGCTGCCGCCGCGATGAAGACGGCTTTTACTGGATTACGGGACGCGTCGATGATGTAATAAATGTCTCGGGTCACCGCATGGGCACCGCCGAAGTGGAAAGCGCGCTAGGCTCACATGACGCTGTCGCGGAAGCTGCCGTCGTTGGCTATCCACATGATATTAAAGGCCAAGGGATTTATGCCTATGTCACGACCATTCCGGGCAGCGCCGATAATGACGCGCTTCGCCAAGACTTGGTCAAACATGTCCGCACGGAAATCGGTCCCATTGCCAGTCCCGACCTCATTCAATTTGCGCCGGGTCTGCCCAAGACCCGCTCCGGCAAAATCATGCGCCGTATTTTGCGGAAAATTGCTGAAGATAATTTCGATAATCTTGGCGACACCTCGACCTTATCTGACCCAAGCGTGGTCGATGATTTGATTGGGAACCGCATGAATAAGTCCACTTAAGCGCGGCGCGGGTTGAGCGTGAAGAAAATCCTCCTTGGCCTCGGCCTGCCGCTTGCGGGGCTTATCGCTTATCTCGGCTTTGCTCCTGTGCCGATAAATCCGCAGGTGTGGGAGGCCCCGCAAAATGCGGGCTTTACAGGGGATTTTGCGCCCAATAGTGCTCTCGCGAATTTGGAGCGCATTTCTGTCGGAATATCTATCGGCCCCGAAGATGCGGCCGAACTCAACGGGAAAATCTACGCGACCTCGCAGACGGGGGATATCACGCGGATAGACCCGCATAGAAAAGCGGTGGAGATTATCGCCAATACGGGCGGCGTCCCGCTCGGCATCGAAGCCCATAACGGCGTGCTATATATTGCGGACGCGCATAAGGGGCTTCTCTCTCTGACAGAAGACGGCACGCTAAAAACACTCAGCAATGAGGTTGACGGAACCCCGATTGAATATGCGGATGATTTAGATATTGCAGAGAATGGCGTCATTTATTTTTCTGATGCTTCCACCAAATTTGGCGCAGCAGATAATGGGACAACCATGGCAGCCTCGCTTTTGGAGATTATGGAAAGCAAAGGCACAGGCCGCGTTTTGGCCTATGATCTGCGCACGCGGCAAACCCGCACTATTGCGCGCGGGCTCGTTTTCCCAAATGGCGTAGCCATGCATCCCGACGGAAGTGTTTTGGTCAATGAAACGGGCCGCTACCGCGTCATCAAAATCGATCCGCAGACAGGCCGTATGACGGATTGGATTAGCAATCTTCCGGGCTTTCCCGATAATATAAATCCCGGACCTGCACTGCCAAATGGAGAGCCGAGCTATCTTCTTGGCCTCATTTCGCCGCGCTCTGATTGGCTTGACGCCAATGCAGGAAAACCCGCCATGCGAAAATTTGCCATGCGCCTGCCGCCTGCCCTGCGGCCAAAAGCCCAACATTACGGACATATTGTGCAGCTGGATTCCAAGGGCAAAGTCCTGCGCAGCTTCCAAGACCCAAAGGGCGGCTATCACGACGCCACAGGCGCCATAGTCTATGATGGCTATATGTATGTGACGAGCCTGCACGAGACGGATTTGGCGCGGCAGCCTTATGAGCCGCTGCCATAGACCGCATTCAATTATCGGAAGGCCCCCATACAAGACAATAGGTTGAAGCCGTGCGGGCTTGCGCAGATAAGAGAAAAAACAATTGGGGAAATATAATGCGCCTGTCTTTTAAAATCGTCCTAATGGTCCTCTCGCTCATTCCGTTATTATTTGCTGTCACAGGACTGCTTGGCGGCGCAGCGGGGAATAATGAAGGCGCCGCAGTCAGCGCAGGGCTGGATAATCAATATCGCTATTTGAGCGGTTATTATCTCTCGCTGTTTTTTGGCATTTGGTATGTGCTTGGCGACATTGATAATCGCGGCGGGGTTTTACGCCTTTTCATTCTCGCGATTTTTATTGGCGGTCTCGCTAGGGTCTGGAGCTATATACAAGTCGGACCACCGCCTATGCGGGCCATGGTCGGCATGGGCTTAGAGCTCGGCTCTCCCGTCTTAGTCCTGTGGCATCGGTTTTTACAACGCTCCACCGGCCCCGTTATCCCGTAAGTATTTAGAGTCCTTTTATAGAAAGCCTGACTATGTCCAATCGTGAATTTGATATTATTATTTATGGGGCCTCCGGGTATACGGGGCGGCTCGTCGCAGAATATCTCCAAGCTGAATATGCGGGCTCGGGTTTAAAATGGGCCATGGCTGGACGGAACGCAGAAAAACTCCAAGCCGTGGCGGGCGAGATGAAGATTGGCGGGAATGTTGCGGTTATCACGGCAAATTCCGATGAGCCAGATAGTCTTGCCGCCCTCGCAGCCCGCACCAAAGCCATCATCACCACAGTCGGGCCTTATCAGCTTTACGGCGAACCGCTGGTCAAAGCCTGCGCAGACGCCGGCACAGATTATGTCGATCTTTGCGGCGAGCCCGCTTGGATGAAAGATATGATAGACCGTTATGACGCGGCGGCGAAAAAGTCCGGCGCGCGTATTGTGCTGTCTTGCGGCTTTGACTCCATCCCCTTTGATCTCGGGGTTTACCATCTGCAACAGCTGGCCATCGACAAACATGGCGGGGCCTGCGAGCGTGTGCGCTGCCGCGTGCGCGGTATGAAAGGCACATTTTCTGGCGGGACCGCCGCAAGTTTCATGGAAACCATGAAGCGCGCGCAAAAACAGCCAGAAATCTTAGACTGGCTGAAAGACCCATTTTCTCTATCGCCAGAGAAAGGCGCAGACCAACCGCCTATTCATAAACCGATGGAAGAGACGGACCTTGGCAGCTGGGCCACGCCTTTTATTATGGCAAGTATCAATACCAAGAATGTCCACCGCTCTAATGCTTTGATGGGCTATAAATATGGCCGCCGCTTTAAATATGGCGAGATGGTTCTGACAGGCCCTGGCGAGCAAGGCGAGCAGCTCGCAAAGGGCATGGCGAAAACCAATACATTTGGCGATAATCCACCCAAGCCCGGCGAAGGTCCCACCAAGGAAGAGCGCGAAACGGGGTCTTATGATGTCATGTTTGTCGGTGATGCGCCTGATGGCACGCGCCTCATCACCTCCGTCAAAGGCGATAAAGACCCAGGATATGGCTCGACCTCCAAAATGATTGCCGAGGCGGCCATGACATTGGTCAAAAACTCCAAAGGCGGCGGCGGGGTTATGACCCCTGCGCCCGCCATGGCCGAACCTTTGATTGCACGTCTGACCGCCCATGCTGGGCTCACCTTTACAGTGGAGAGCGGCGCTTAGACCTCATTCCAATCATTTTCGTATGGAATTGACTCTTTCGGCGAGTTCAATATACACATCTGTATGAAAAATTGGTCCGATTACCCTATATTCCTTGCCGTCGCAGAGGCAGGTTCTCTCACGGCTGCTGGCCGCGCCCTTGGCATGAGCCAGCCGACCGTGGGGCGGCGCATAAGAGCGCTTGAAGATCATTTCGGCACAGGGCTGTTAAAACGCGAAAACGGTCAGCTGGTTCCGACAAATTTCGGTCAGTCTATGCTCGACCATATTCGCCGGATGCAGGATGAAGCCTCGGCGATTGACCGCTCTTCCGCCACACTTGAAGATTCGCTATCTGGCGTGGTCCGCCTCTCCGCGACAGAAGGGGTGGGAACAAGCTGGCTGCCGGGCGTGATGCAAAATTTCCGCCGCGAGCATCCAGATGTCCTCATTGATATTGGGATTGGATTTCAGAGCTTTAATCTCGCCCAGCGCGAAGCGGATATTGCGTTACGTTGGCGCAGTCCCGGTGAGCAAAACTCTTTGATTGGCCGAAAGGTTGCTGAAGTCGGCTTTGGTCTTTTCGCCTCGCCAGATTATCTGGAGCGGCGCGGCGCGCCCAAAACGCCGGACGACCTGATGCAACATGACGGCGTGATTGCGCAAATCATGGACGGCAAATCTCTCTGGTTGATGGATGAAGATGAAAAGATGATTTATAAGCCAAAGCAGATAACCTTTAATACAAATTCTATCTGGGCCTTTGATCAAGCTTTAGTTCATGGATATGGCATTGGCATTCTGCCCATGTGCGGGTTGATTAATCGCGACCTCGGCCTTGTGCGAGTCTTGCCCGAAATCATTCATATGGAATCGCTCTATCTAGTGGCCCATCAAGACCTTAAACGCTCCATGCGTATTCGCGCTGTCTTTGATTATCTTGTCGGCGCCTTCAAAGAGGATGCCGCCTTCTTCAAAGGCCAAAACACATCTGAATTTGAAAGCCGTAGCGGCGGTATAACCGCAGGTCACAATATGTTGCCGCCGCGCGCTCATAAGCCTAAGAGCGTCGCCGCAGCCGCTGAATAATTTACGACTGTATAAAGGCAGGAGCGGTTAGACCATGTCTGACAAAACCATTGATTTCGGATTTGAAACCATCGCCGAAGAGGAAAAAATCGGCCGCGTCAAAAATGTCTTCGATTCCGTTGCCTCAAATTATGATCTCATGAATGATGCCATGAGCCTAGGCATTCACCGCGTTTGGAAAAATATGACCATCACGCGGCTGAACCCGCAGCCCGGCGAGCGGCTTTTGGACGTCGCCGGCGGGACAGGCGATATTGCACGCCGTTTTATCAAAGCCGCAGAGGAGGTCCGCAGCCGCCGCGGCGGGGAGCCCGCTTCTGCCGTGATTTGCGATATTAATGACCAAATGCTGGTGGCGGGTATAGATGCTGAAAAAGACCGCGATTACGACCTCACCCGTATTTGCGGGAATGCGGAAATGCTACCCTTTGAAGATGGGCAATTTGACGCTGTGACAATTTCTTTTGGCATTCGCAATGTCACAGACCGTATGGCCGCTTTGCGGGAATTTCTGCGCGTCTTGAAGCCGGGCGGCCGCCTCGCCATTCTCGAATTTTCAACCCCGCCCGCCAAGATCATCCGCGCCTTTTATGATAGCTATAGTTTCGCCGTCATTCCGCGCTTAGGCCAAGTGCTGGCGGGGGATAAGGACAGCTATCAATATTTGGTGGAGAGTATTCGCAAATTTCCGAAGCAAGAACAATTCGCGGAAATGATCCGCGAGGCTGGTTTCGCCAAAGTCAGCTATCAGGATTATAGCACAGGTATCGCCGCGCTGCATACGGGCTGGAAACTTTAATCATCCACCCCGAAACACGCAAAGAAAAAGGCCGATAATTTATCGGCCTGAATTCAATTTAAAATAAAACAAAAAAGGCCTAGCGGCGTTTATTTTTCCGCGCCGCATATTTGGCGTCGCGGCGCGCCTTTTGCGCTTTCTTCAATTCTTCTTGGGCTTTTTTCTGCGCTTCAACCGCAAGAACTTTTTTACGCGCTTCTTCCGCTTTTGTAGCTGCCGCTTCTGCCTCAAGACGCTTACGCTCTTCTTTGCGCTTTTCTTCGCGGGCTTCACGGGCGGCATTACGCTTGGCGCGCTCTTCCAAAAGGCGGGCTTTTTCTGCCGGGTCCATCTGTTTTTCTTTCGCCCGCTTAAGCATGGCGAGTTTCGCCTCTTTTTGCGCCTTTAAGCGGTCGTTAAAATTCTGCCCGGGGATCATGTAAAACCTTCAAATATCGCTTCGGTGATGAAGTCGGCTGTATTGCGATAAAGTTCGCAAAAATCAAGGCCTGCTTACACGGGTAAGTTAGGCTATAGTCTAAGCTTAAATCCTCTAAATTTCGATATCTAAGCCGGCCTGACTTTGCTAACAGCGCCTATGCGCCTCGCCCTTTTGACCTTGCTTGTTCTCATCGCCTTTGCCGGAAATTCCGTGCTCGCCCGCCTTGCGCTCAGCGGCGGCGATATTGGACCTTGGGGATTTTCGCTTATTCGCTTTGTCTCTGGCGCTGGCGTTTTGCTTTGCCTGTCGCGCCCCGCAGTGAGCTGGAGCGCCGGGCGCTGGGTCGCCGCATTGGCGCTTTGTGTTTACGGCGTATTTTTCTCCTTCGCCTATTTAAAACTCGCCACAGGAACAGGCGCGCTTTTGCTCTTTGCCAGTGTACAGCTGACCATGCTCGCGGCCGCCTTCTCGCGCGGCGAAAGATTATCGCGCTTTCAGCTCCTCGGATTACTCCTCGCCATGGGCGGTTTAATTTATCTGCTCGCGCCGGGGGTTAAAGCCCCGTCCCCCTTTGGCGCGGCGCTGATGATTTTATCCGGCATAGGCTGGGGCGTTTATTCGCTTGCCGGAACAAGCAGCGGAGATGCGGTCGCCCGCACAGCCGGGAATTTTTCCCGCGCCGCTATCTTGCTTTTGCTCGCAACCCCGCTGATTTTATGGGCGCTACCAGAGAGCAGCCCTGGGATATCTGGCGCGGGTTTCGCGCTTTTATCGGGGACCGTTACGTCCGCTTTGGGCTATGCGCTGTGGTATTATGTCTTGCGAGATTTGCGCGTGACAACCGCGTCCATCTCGCAGCTCTCTGTGCCTGTCATCGCGGCCATTGGCGGCGCGGTCTTTGTGTTTGAAGCTGTGACCCTGCCTTTCATCATCGCCTGCAGCTTGGTGTTAATCGGCGTTGGGATTGCGACAATAAAGCCCGCGCGCGGATAAGCGCCTTACGCTTTTTCCAATTTGGCTTTCAGCGCCTTGGCGAAGTTTTGCGCGCCTTCATTGTCTCCGCCTTCCCCTTTTGAGTGAGGTAGATAAAGATAGGGTTCAATACATTCGAGCTCGATGAGTTTTAAGGTCCCGTCTAGGCCGCGCAGCAAATCGACCCGCACATAAAGCGGCACCTCATCCAGCACATCCAAAATCGCCCGCGCATGATTTCGTTCGGCCCGCGTCGGCGTATAGGTTTCTTCCGCCCCGCCATAAATGGACTGAATGCGGTAATCGCCCTTTTTCGGTGTTTTGCGCGCCGCATGGGAAAAGCGGCCGCCAAAATAAAGGAAGGAATATTCGCCTTCCTCAACTACGCTCGGCAGAAACGGTTGCATGAGCGCGCCGTCTGGCGGCAGGGCCTCAGCCTCTGGGAAGGGCTCCCCTTTTTTATGCAAGACTTGACGCCAAGCTCCGCCGCCCACTCTTGGTTTAATCACCAGCGTGTCTGTCCCAAGCTCTTCAAAGGCGCGGGCGACATTTGTTTCCGTGACATGGTCAACGCTCAAAGTTCGGATGACATCCGCCCCGCGCTGCTGCAAATCATCCAAATAGGATTTATCTGCATTCCATTTCAGCATCTCGAAAGGATTAAAGACGGGGGTGACGGCCTCAGCCTTAGCGATGGCGCGCAAGAACGCCTCTTCATTGCCTTCAAAATAATCCCACACAAATAAAGGCAAGATGGCATCAAATTCTGCGGCGCGGGTTTCAATCTCTCGCCAGCGCACTTGGATGAGCTCCATACCCTGCGCGGCCAAAGCGGGGGTGAGCTTTCCTTCTTCCTCGATGAGTTCAAAAATATCTGGCCGGCCATTTTTCGTGTCAGGCAAGAGGTTGTCAGAGATAAGAAGCGCGATTTTTTTCATGGTAGTTTGCCCGCTAATAGCTTAGGAACGCCTGCGCAATTCAAAAATCACATTAAAGGGCGAAAATACCATGGCAAAAGACATTGACGTATTGGGGATTGGCAATGCGATTATGGATATTATTGCGCCTGTGCCTGACGCCTTCCTGTCCGCGCAAAATATTGAACGCGGCTCTATGACATTGGTGGATGAGCCGCGGGCCCTGTCTTTAAATGAGGCTTTAGAAGCGCAGGGCGAGCTACGCGAAATTGCAGGCGGGTCCGCTGCCAATACGATGGTCGGCATTGCTGGGCTTGGTGTGCGCGCCGGATATATCAGTAAGGTTGGCCGCGATGATATCGGGAAGCGCCTGATAAACGGCTACCGCGAGGCGGGTGTGGAATTTGAAACGGCAACAGCGCGCGCAAAAAGCGGCAAAGCCTCCGCCCGCTGCATGATTGCCGTCACGCCCGATGGTGAGCGCTCAATGAGCACATTCCTCGGCGCGAATGTTGATTTCGGCGTTTCTGACATTTCCAAAGCGCAAATCGCGCGGGCCAAAACGATTTATCTCGAAGGCTATCTCTTTGACAGCGATGACCAAAAATCCGCCTTTACACAGGCGGCCAAATTTGCGCAGGCCACGGGCGGGCAAACCGCTCTAACCCTCTCTGATAGTTTTTGCGTCAGCCGAAACAGAGAAGGATTTCGCCAATTAGCTGAGCAGCAAACCGATATTCTCTTCGCCAATGAAGATGAATTAATGGCGCTTTACCAGACCGACCGTTTAGACACGGCGCTCGATGCGTTGAGCGGCCTGCGGCCAACCGTCTGCGTCACCCGCGGCGAAAAAGGCTCCGTCATTCAAACCAATGAGCGGCGGCATTTCATAAGAACTGCCCCGATTGAAAAGCTCGTCGATACAACAGGCGCCGGCGACCAATATGCGGCGGGTGTTTTAGCGGGCCGCGCCATGGGCTTAGGATGGGCCGATGCGGGCTATCTCGGCTCCCTCGCCGCCGCCGAAGTCATCCAACATTACGGCGCAAGACCAGAAACGCGGATCCATCAGATTGCCGCTTTTGGGGAGTAATCCTACTGACGGCGGGATTATTGGATTTAATTTTAAAGACCAGACTCACGCGCGCGTCTCAAATCCTGAATAAGGCTTTTCCGGCCCACTAAAGTCATAATGCCCGCGATTGCCCATAAGGGTGCGAGCGCGGTAATGGTCCAGCGCAAACCATCTGCTTCGCCCATGGTTTCCGATAAATGATCAGATAACAATCCTGTAAATGTGGGACCTGCGCCGAGCCCGAGAACAACGGTAAAAAATGCAAAGATAGCAATCGAAAAAGCTCTTAAATTTACCGGCGCCAAATTTTGCACAACCCCATAATAAGGCCCGGCAACAGAGGCATGCAGCGCGAAAACAAAGAAAAGCAGGATAAAGCAAAGGAGCGGTGATCCAGCCCAGACAGCCAGTAGAAAAATTGGCACTGATATGAGGTGAACAATTGACGGAATGAGGAAATATGAGCTTTGGTCTTTTTTACCGAAATAATCCGTCAAAATGCCGCCGAGATAGATGCCAATACCTCCGCCAACACCAATGGCAATACTTAGCGGAAGTGTGGACTCTTTAGGTGACAATCCATGGGTTCGGCCTATGAAATGGAAAATCCACCCTGCAAAGGCATAGCCTGCAAAAGCAGTCAGTCCTGCACTAATGAGCAATATCACATAGCTTTTAATACCGCTCAAAATCCGCAAGGACTCGAGAACCGAAGGTCCGGAGTCTTTGGTTTCCATCAACGCCTCGCGAATAGCGGCAGATTCTGTCGCGCCGCGAATAGGCTCCTTTAGGGTCAGCCTTACAATGAGCCCCAGAACAACGCCGGGAATACCGAGTATAATAAAGGCCCAGCGCCAGCCCAATGTGCTCGCCAAAAATCCCCCGGCGAGAATACCGAAGAACGAGCCGGCGGTCAGGCCGATAGAGTAAATTCCTAATGCCGTCGCTCTCTGCTCTCTGGGGAAATAATCGGATATCAGGGAATGTGCGGGGGGATTACAGCCGGCTTCACCAATCCCAACACCTGCTCGCGCGAAAAGGATTTGGACAAAATTTTGCGCCATCCCACAAAGCGCAGTCATAAGGCTCCAAAATGCCAGACAGGCAGATATAATTTTCACACGGCTTTTCTTGTCGGCGAGACGCGCAATCGGAAAGCCAAATATCGCGTATAAAAGTGCAAAAGGCAGGCCGGTTAAAATGCCGACTTGAAAGTCATTTAAGTTAAAATCCTGTTGGATAGCGGGCGACAAAACATTAATAATTTGCCGGTCCATCAAATTGAACATATGGACGAGCAGCAAGAGAAAAATGACGTATTTTTGGGCCGCGTTCCATTTCGCCCGTGTTTGCATCGCCGATTTTTGCAGCGATGAACCCGCTCCACCCTTATCGTTATTGTCTGTCATGAAGTTACTTTCGGCTCACCAATCTCGGCGTTATCTTAGGGGATGAGAACGGCCTTTACGCATTTGCCCGCATGATGGTCATGAACGGCTATGTCGATATCTGACAGCGCATATGTTTTTATCAAATCATCAACCGGCAATTGCCCGTTTTTATAGTAGGCTATTAGCTCAGGGATAAAGATTTCAGGATGGCTACTGCCTTCAATAATCCCTTTTACTGTCAGTCCTGAGGCCAGAAATTGCACGCCGGAAATCTGAAAATCATCGTCCAAGCTCGTCGGCATTCCAACTAAAGCTAGAGTGCCATGTGTTGTAAAACACCGGGTCAGATTCTCGAGTGTCAGGCGGCGGCCCGTCGTATCCACAGCATACTCCACGCCTGCGGGTAGGATGCCTCGGATAACGGCTTCAAAATCTTCATGCGCAATGGGGTCAACTGTGTGGGTTGCGCCCAGCGACACCGCGAGCTCTCGTCGTGACGCCACCGGTTCAATCGCAATAATCTGATCACAGCCCGCAATCTTGGCGGCCATAACCGCGCTGAGGCCAACCGTTCCGCATCCCGTCACAATAATAGAAGAGCCAGGCTCGCATTGCAGGCTTCTCAAAACCGTGCCCGCTCCGGTTTGAATTCCGCATCCCAGCGGGGCGGCAATTTCAAAGGGCAGATCATCCGGCAAAATAACAACATTTGTTTCATAGGTTATCGCGTGGCTTGCAAAACTTGATTGACCAAAGAAATTAGACGCAAGCTCCTTGTCTCCTTGCCGCAAGCTGCTCGATCCATCTTGGCGTTTCCCGAGGATATTCAAGCCGATGAAATCCGTACAATAGGCCGAATTATCTTGCCCGCATCTGCGGCAGCTCCCGCAAGATCTGAATGAAATGGCCACGCGGTCGCCGGGTTTTACTTTGGTTATATTTTTTCCAACTGTTTCGACAATGCCTGCGCCCTCATGACCTAGCACGGCATCTCTCCCAAGCTGATAGAGACCGTCCCGCGCAATAACATCTGTGTGGCACAGGCCGACAGCCATGATTTTCACGCGAATTTCATCCGCGCGAGGCGCATCAATCTCGACTTCTCCATAGGAAAATGCCTTATCTTTTTCGGACGCAATGACGGCATTGATTTTCATTTTAGGTCAGACTCTCTGCTTGTTCGGAGGGTAACGCGGTCTCGCGAAACACTCTGAGGCGGCACAATCTACCGGGGCTGATTGCTGAGTCTACTGTCGTTTTTGGGTATATTACTTTGGCATCTGAAGAATCACCCGCAAAGATTGCCAGATTGTAATCTATATAAGCCATCTATTCAGACCTGGTTAAACCGAATCCCGCTATGGGGGTCCCCATGATGACCAAATTTTTACTCCCCCTTCTCCTTGCCACAACGGCTATTGGCACCGCTTTTGCGCAAACCTCTAAAGGCGGCGCGCCGCTTCAGACAGGCAAGACGCAATATAATGCGCCCTTTACTGACCCTGCCAATGTGCGGGCGGATTTAGCGCGCATTGATGCCTCCATGAATGCGACCCATAGCTTTCAGGGCGATTTCCGTCAGGTTTCGCCGAATGGCGTCGTCTCGACAGGAAAGATTTGGCTGCAACGTCCGGGCAAAGTCCGCTTTGAATATGACGCGCCGAGCCCGCTTCTTATCGTCTCGGACGGGGTGACTTTCGTGCAGCATGACCGTCAATTGGAAACCTTTGACCGCGTTCCGCTTTCGGCCACACCGCTCAATTATTTCCTCAAAGAGAATATCAATCTCGCCGAAGATACAGAAGTCATTGGCCTGCAAAAATTGCCGGGTCAGTGGATTGTCACGGCCCGCGACGGGTCGGGTCAGCAAGAAGGCGCGATTACGCTGGTCTTTGATTCTGAAACGCTTGCGCTGCACACATGGCTTATTACCGATGATTTCGGCGGGCAGACACGCGTCGGCCTAACGAATTTGCTGTATAATGGTCATATTGACCCGCGCCAATTTGTTCTACGCGAAGATAGTAATCGCCGCGGCCGCCGCTAGGCAATAATCTGACAGAAAAACACGCGCGAGGGCTTTTCACCTGATGCGGGGGCGTCTATCCCCGCGTCATGAAAATCAAAACCGCCTCTTGGAATATCAACTCTGTCCGTCTTCGGATTGATCAGGTCACGCAATTTTTGACCGAGCAGCAGCCCGATATTTTGGGCCTGCAAGAAATCAAATGCGTGGAAGAGCAATTCCCTTTTCAAGCCTTTCGCGACATTGGCTATGAGCATATCGAAGTCAAAGGCCAAAAGGGATATCACGGCGCGGCAACTGTTTCGAAACTCCCCCTAGAGCGCCTGCCGACAGAATTCTGCCCGCTAGGTCATGCGCGCCATGTCTCGACACGGGTTCAAGCGGGCGATCATAATTTCGAATTTCATAATTTCTATATCCCCGCAGGCGGCGATGTTGCCGACCCTATGGTAAATGATAAGTTTGCGCATAAGCTGGATTTTCTAGAAAATATGCGGACATATTTTAAAGGGCGCGCTGCCAAAGGCGATGACTGCCTCGTCCTTGTCGGAGATTTTAATATCGCCCCGCATGAGCATGACGTCTGGGGGCATAAGCAGCTGTTAAAAGTTGTCTCTCATACGCCGCTGGAAGTCGGGATTTTAGAGACCCTGCGCAAGACCCATGATTTTACGGATACGTCGCGCCTCTTCGCGGACGAGGAGGAAAAGCTCTATAGCTGGTGGTCCTACCGCGCGCGCGACGTGATGAAATCAAATCGCGGACGCCGCCTCGATCATATCTGGGTCAGCCCTGCGCTGCGGCCTTGCGTCGAAGCGGTCGGTAAAGCGGGCCATGAAATTCACGTGCCCTGCCGTACATGGCACGCAAAACCCTCGGACCATGTACCAATGACGCAAGTGTTGGATTTGTCGGCGGGTTAACCCGCCCCAACTACATCGCGAGAGAATAACCGCCTGGCTGCGTAAGGAGCAATGTCGCCTCGCCTTTCACCAATTCAATTTTTTGGCGCAGACGGTAAACATGGGTTTCCAGCGTATGTGTTGTAACGCCAGAATTATAGCCCCAAACTTCTTCGAGAAGCTCTTCACGCGCCACGGCTTTGCCGCCCGCACGATAGAGATATTTCAGAATATTGGTTTCTTTTTCCGTTAGGCGAATATCGCGCACGGGCTTGCCAGAGGGGTCTTCTGGCGGCGTGAGTTTTTTCGCGGCTGGCTTAAAGCTATACGGTCCAATGTTGAACACGGCATCTTCGGATTGTTCAAAGGTCCGTAAATGCGCGCGCAGACGCGCCAGTAAAACACCAAAACGGAAAGGCTTTGTCACATAATCATTGGCACCAGAATTTAGGCCAAGGATTTCGGAGGCTTCGCCTGTATTCCCTGTCAGCATGACAATCGGCGTTGAAATACCAGCGGTGCGGATGAGCTGCGCGACATCTGTGCCTTGCATATCCGGCATATCGACATCGAGAATAATCATGTCAAAGGTCTGTTCCTTCGCCATGTTGAGGCCTTCTGTGCCAGAACCAACATCGACAGTTTCAAATTCATCATAGAGCGCGAATTGCGCGACAAGCTCGCCCC